>JBBRFR010000161.1:0-8608 GCA_038241485.1 Burkholderiales bacterium | reverse complement strand
CATCAACTGGCGGGCGATGCCGCTGAAGCCACCGAGCGCCGCGGCGGGCGTGTGGGTGAATTCGGCCGTGAAGCGGCCACCGGCACACAGGGCACGCCGGCCGGCAGCCAAGCTGCGCAGCTCATCAATCAGCGCCGATTTGCCGACGCCCGAAGGCCCGCTGATCCACAGCCAGGGCTTGCGGCCATCGGCCGTGGCGGCGAGCGCCTGGGCGAGCTGTTTGATCTCTTCGCTGCGACCCAGCAGCGCCTTCGGCGGCTTGAGTTCGTTGCCGAAGTCGAAACCGCCCAGCTCGAAGGGTTCGACGTGGCCGGCGGCCAGCCCGTGCTGCAGGCGTTGCAGGTCTTGCACCAGGCCTTCGGCGCTTTGGTAGCGTTTTTCGGGCTCCTTGGCGAGCAGGCGCATCACCACGTCGGACAGCAGGCGTGGCAGCGCGGGCACCAGCTCGGCCGGTGCCTCGGGCATTTGCACCAGGTGGGCGTGCACGAGTTCCAGCAGGTCTTCGCTCTCGAAGGGCTTGCGGCCGGTGAGCCCCTGGTAGAGCGTGACACCCAATGAGTAAAGGTCGGAGCGCGCATCTGGCGCACGGCCGGTGCGCCCGGTGTGCTCGGGCGACATGTAGGCCCAGGTGCCGGCGATGTTGCCGTCGGGCGCGGTGGCGGCCGTGGCGTCGGCGCTGGCCAAGGCGGCGATGTTGAAGTCGATCAGTGTCGGGGCCAGGGTGTCGGGGTGGATCAGCAGGTTGGCCGGGCCGATGTCTTTGTGGATCACCCCGGCCTTGTGCACCTGCGCCAGGATGCGGGCGAGGGCTGCGCCATAGGCGAGCATTTGCTGCGTGTCGAGTTGGCGCGTGCGCAGGTAGTCGGCCAGTGCCATGGCGCCCTCGTCTTGAAAGACCAGGGTGTCGGGTTCGGGCGGCACGCTGGCCAGCTTGACCACGCCGTCGATCTTGGCGAGCCGCTCCAGCATCACGGCCTCGTGGCGCAGGCGGCGTATGGCCTCGGCCCCAATGGCCTGCTTGACCACCACCCGCCCCGCGTGGCCGGGCAGTGTGCGGCGTGTCACACACGCGTGGTCGTTGTTGTACAGAACAGTGTTTGAGCCATCGGCCGATTCGGTTGCCGGGTCATGTTGTGCCATTGGGCTTCACCTCTTATTGATCAGCTTGTCTCTTTTGTTCGTGGGCGCAGGCCAAGCCAGACCCCGAGCGGCCTCAGGTGCTATCGACGATTCACGCCCTTTGTTGAGCAGGGCAGACCCGTGGTTGAGGTGAGCACCTTGGCAAATCAGCGACTTGTTGCACGATGCAACAACCGTGGTCGGCCCCAAACCCGGAAAAGCCACCGATCCGCCCCTCTCTTCGGACTCAAGTTCTGGCCCGCCCCCGGAACAATGACCAGGCGCCCCTACCAACCGCGTTTGTGCCATGACCCCCTTGCATCCCATCTCCGCCGACGACCTCGAATCAACCCAAATGACCGGGTTTCGGCGTGCTGATTGCCAGACCGTCTCGGCACACCCTCTTACACACTTGATGCCATGCCAAGCCCCCGGTTTGAGCAAGGCCTTGCGGAGCAACCCATGAACGTCAAACGTTTTACAGCGCGCACCTCGCGCGACGCCCTGACCCTGGTGCGCCAGGCTTTTGGCGAAGACGCCGTGGTGTTGTCGACCAAGCCCTGCCCCGAAGGTGTGGAGGTTCTGGCCATGGCGCCGGAGAGCGTGCAGCAGATCGAGCGCCTGTCGGCCTCGTCGATCGCCGCCCGCACCGCCGCTGCTGCACAACAACAGACACAGCAGGCCCGCCCGGCGGCCGCGGCCCGCCCTGCGGCGCCCGCCCGGCCCAGCATGCCGCTGGCCCCCATGCAGCGCCCGAACCCGAATGACGAGGTGAGCGACGACGTGGCCCGTCTGTCGATGAGCACGCTGTCATTTCAAGACTATGTGCGTGAGCGCATGCTCAAGCGCCGCCAGGCCGCGATGAGCCGGCAAGAGCCCGGCTTTGCCGAGTCGCGCCAAGACTTCGCCGAATCGCGCCAAGACATGGAGCCCGATTTGCCCAGCGCGCTGGAGCAGCGCCTGGCCGCGCGCAGCGCCCAAGCCCAGCCGCACAAGGCCGCCCCCCAGCTCGCCGTGGTGCAGCCGGCCCTCGCGCCGCGAGCTGCGGTGCGCGAGCCGCCGGTGCTGCGTGAAGAAGTGCGCTTGGCTCAAGCGCAAGCGCAAGCCGCCCTGGCGCAGTCGAACCAGATGCCCGCGCCCGTGATGCAAGCCCCGGTGGCTGTGCCCTCGCTGGCCGATGCGTCGAGCGCTGTCAACCAGGCCACGGCCCGCCGCGACCAGCAAGACATGATGAACGAGCTGCGCTCGATGAAAGGCCTGATCGAAGACCGCTTCGGTGCGCTGGCCTTCATGGAGAAGATGCAGCGCCACCCGGCACAAGCGCAGCTGATCCAAAAGCTGCTCGACTGCGGCTTCTCGCCGGCCCTCACCCGCAAGCTGGTCGAGAGCCTGCCCACCGACGTGAGCGACGAAACCGCCTGGGCCGGCAACGTGCTCGAGCGCAACCTGCTCACCGGCGAAGCCGAGGCCGCGCTTGAAGACCAGGGCGGTGTGTTCGCGATGATCGGCTCCACCGGTGTCGGCAAGACGACGAGTGCTGCCAAGATCGCCGCCGCCTTTGCCGCCAAGCACGGCGCCAACCACCTCGGCCTGATCACGCTCGACGCCTACCGCGTTGGTGCCCACGAACAACTGCGCGCTTACGGCCGCATCCTCGGTGTGCCGGTGCACACCGCGCACGACCGCGCCTCGCTCGAAGACCTGCTGGAACTGCTGGCCTCCAAGAAGATGGTGCTGATCGATACCGCCGGCATGGCGCAGCGAGACACCCGCACCCGCGAGCTGCTGGAAATGCTGGGCCACCGCTCGATTCAAAAGCTGCTTGTCATCAACGCCGCTGCCCAGGGCGAGACGATCGAAGACGTGATGATTTCGTATCACGCGGCGGCCTGCAAAGGCATCGTGCTCTCCAAGATGGACGAAGCTGTCAAGCTCGCGCCCGCGCTCGACGCGCTGATCCGCCACAAGCTCAAGGTGGTGGGTGTGGCCAACGGCCAGCGTGTGCCCGAAGACTGGCACCGCCTGTCGGCCCATGCCCTGGTGCACCGCGCCCTGCGCGCCAACGTGAACCCGGCCTACCGTGTGGAAGCCTCCGACGTGAACCTGATCTTCACCGCGCGCCAGCAGGTGCAGCGCGCTCGCCCGCCGCTGCACGCTTGATTGACCCCGCGCCTGTTTTCCCTACGTGCCAGACCCACACAAGAGCCCCATGCACGACGCACTTGATTCCTCGTACCCCACCGACCAGGCCCAAGGCCTGCGCCAGATGTTTGCCCACAACCGCGTGCGCTTCGTGCCGGTGGTGGCCAACCCGCACGTGGCTTTTGGTGGCGTGATGCTGGAGCGCCTGTGCACCGCCTTCGGTGAGCAAGGTGCGCATGTGCTGGTGATCGACGCTGGTGACCGCTCGCCTCCGCCCAAAGAGATGGCCGCGCTTGAACTCAGCGAATGCATCGAGACCCTGTCGCCCCAAGTTTCCTACCTCGCCGCACGCGGTGTGCCGGTGCGTTATGTCGACGCCCAGGGCTCGACCGCCAGCTTCCTGCAGGCGGCGGCCGATGCCGCGCCGCAGGCCGACGTGGTGATCGTGCACGCCACCGAATCTGATCTTTGCCGATTGTTCGTGCGCAGTGTTGCGCGCCCGCTGCTGCTGGCCGACGACCGCCCCTCCAGCGTGACCCACGCCTACGCGGCGATGAAGCTGCTCAACCAGCGCGCCGGCCTGGTGGTGTTCGACCTGCTGTTGTGCGTCACGCCCAGCTCGCCGCGCGCCGAACGCATTGCCATGCAACTCGCCACCTGCGCCGATGACTTTTTGGGTGCGGTGCTGCGCGACTGGCTGCAGATCGACCCCGCATCCGATGCGCGCGAAGCGCCCACCAGCGCCTTGCGCCGCTGGGCTCGCGACGTGCTCGTGCAAACCCCGCTCGGCTGCCTGCCGAGCGTGGGCCCGTACGGCGCACAAGCCTCACAACAACAAGCCTTGAATTGACCTCTCGGAGCCGACACATGTACACCGCCAAAGGCCAACTCGATGTCAACTCGATGCTCAAGCAGTACAGCCCTCTGGTGCGCCGGCTGGCCCACCAGATGATTGCCAAGCTGCCCGCCAATGTGGAGCTCGACGACTTGATTCAAGTCGGCATGATCGGGCTCACTGATGCACTGAGCCGGTTTGACGCTGCGCAGGGTGTGCAGTTCGAGACCTTCGCCACCCAGCGCATCCGCGGCGCCATGCTCGACGAGTTGCGCGGCAACGACTACCTCTCGCGCGGCGTGCGCAAGCACCAGCGCAGCATCGAAACCGCGGTGCACAAGCTGGAGCAAAAGCTCGGCCGTGCGCCGGCCGAAAGCGAGATCGCCCGCGAGATGGGTGTGACGCTGGCCGAGTACCAAGAACTTTTAGGCAAGGTGCGCGGCACCCAGCTCGTGTACCTCGAAGACATGTCGGGCGACGATGGTGACAACGATTTTCTCGACCGCCACGTGGCCGACGAAGGCTTCAACCCGCTCGCCCAGCTGCAAGACCAGCGCATGCGCGAAGCCCTGGTCGAAGGCATCAAGCACCTGCCCGAGCGCGAGCAGTACGTGATGAGCATGTACTACGAACACGACATGAATCTGAAAGAGATTGCCGCCGTGCTCAAGGTGACCGAATCGCGCGTGTGTCAGTTGCACAGCCAGTCGATCGCGCGCTTGCGCGTCAAGCTGCGCGAGTGGTAATTCATCGGGCCCAAGATGTTTCAGGTATTCAGATCCCAGCGCAGCGCCCCACCCGTGGCCGCTGAGCCGGTGGTGGCCGCGCAGCCCGACCTGCGCGCGGCCGTGCAGTCCATTGGCAAACAAGCCTCGACCATGGGCCGCGAAGTTGCCGAAGTGCGAGGGCAACTCGACGACACCACCAAGGGTGCGGCGAGGCAGGCCCAGGCCGTGGCGGCGCTGGCCGAGCAACTGAAAAGCATCACCAGTGCCCAAGACGACATCAGCGGCGTGACCGCGGGCAGCCTTGGCGCCGTGTCGCGAGCGCGCCAGGCGGTCGAAGGCATTGGCAGCGAGGTCTCGGGCATCGTCGACACCTTGCGCCATGTGGCCGATGCGGCCGGTCAGATCACCAAGATTGCTTTGCAAACCCGCCTGGTGGCGTTCAACGCCTCGGTCGAGGCCAAACGCGCCGGCGACGCAGGCCGTGGCTTCGGTGTGGTGGCCGATGCGGTCAAAGACCTGGCGGGCCAGGTCGAGAGTTCCTCCAAGGCCATCATGAGCACGGTGAGCGAGCTTGACGCGCGCATTGGTGCGCTGTCGAAAGAGATTCAATCGAAGCCCAACCAGGCCGAGCAGGGCGCCTTTCAGCGCGCGCTGGCCGAGCTGGAAGGTGGCGTCTCCAGCATCACCGCGGCGGCCCAGCACAGCCGCAACATCTGCGACGGCCTGAATGGCCAGATGTCGGCGATTGAAGCCGAGATGCACCAGACCGGCCGCGCCCTCGACTCGGCGCTCACCCGCAGCGAATCGTTCCTCAAGGTCTCCGAGCACCTGAGCGAGCTGGTGGTCGAGTGCGGCATCGAAACCGAAGACACGCCTTTCATTCGGGCCACGCAGGAAGCGGCGGCCCAGATCGCCAAGCTGCTCGCAGACGCGCTGCGCACCGGCACCATCTCGCAGGCCGACCTGTTCGACGAACACTACAAGCCGATGCCGGGCACCAACCCGGCACAAGTCACCACCCGCTTCATCGCGCTGGCCGACCGCTTGTTCCCGCAGGTGCAGGAGCGTGTGCTGGACCACAACCCGAAGATCGTGTTTTGTATCGCGGTAGACCGCAACGGCTACGTGGCCACGCACAACAAGATCTACTGCAACCCGCAGCGCGGCAACCTGGTGTGGGACTCGGCCAACAGCCGCTACCGCCGCATCTTCAACGACCGCACCGGCCTTGCGTCGGCACGCAACCAGCGCCCCTTCCTGCTGCAAACCTATCGCCGCGACATGGGCGGTGGCAAGTTCGTGCTGCTCAAGGAAGCAGCCGCACCGATCACGGTGAACGGCAAGCACTGGGGTGGTTTGCGACTCGCGTTCAATTTCTGACCGACGCCATGTGGCCTTTGCCTGCTCTGCTGGCCTGGGCCTTCGCCTGGGGTTTGTTTTTCGGCTTGCAGGCGCTTGGCGCGCGCGACTGGGCGGCACTCCTGCTCGCCACGGGTTGCGGCGGCGTGCTCAGCCTGCTGAGTGCGCGACACTGGCGGCGCGTTTTCATCTCACTCGGCTTTCCGCTTTCTGTGCTGGCCTCTGGTGTGGCGGGCAGCGTGCCGGCCTGGGGCTGGCTCCTGCCGCTGGCGGCCTTGCTGGCCATGTACCCCTTGCATGCGTGGCGCGATGCGCCCATGTTCCCCACTCCCGCAGGCGCGCTGAAGGGCCTGGCCCGAGTGGCCACGCTCGATGGCACGGCGCCGCGCGTGGTCGACGCCGGGTGTGGCATGGGCGATGCGCTGCGCGAGCTGCATACACAGTACCCACAAGCCCGGCTCGAAGGCCTGGAGTGGAGTTGGCCGCTGCGCCTGGCGTGTGCTTGGCGCTGCCGGTGGCTGAGGGTGCCGGCCCGCGTCAAGCGCGCCGACATCTGGTCGGCCGACTGGACGCCGTATGCGATGGTCTACCTCTTCCAGCGCCCCGAGAGCATGCCGCGTGCAGTGCGCAAGGCGGCGCGCGAGCTGCGCTGCGGCGCCTGGATGGCGAGCCTGGAGTTCGAGGCCGCCGACCTGCAACCCACCGCCGTGCACACCTGCGCTGATGGGCGTCCACTGTGGCTGTACCAAGCGCCGTTCACGGTGCGCGGGAGCAGCGGCGATGAACAATCGCGCACCGCACGAGGGTCTCCCAGCGCCCGCGCAACCGCCGATGAAGTGCTCGCATAGCGAGCGCAGAGCGCAGACCGCTCGACGCTGAAGCTCGCGGGTGGGTGTGAGGGCTGTGACGTGTGCAGGCCTGCGTTGCGCAGGCCTGCCACCTCGTCAGCGGTTGTGCGTGAGGCGCACCGTGTTCAAGCCGTCAGACAAGACGATCTCGAAGTTGCCGCCCGCCGGCAAATCGGCGGTGGAAAGGGACGCACTGCCGTCTCGCAGGTCTTGCGCGAGGTTGCGGCGCTGGCCCGCACCGACCCAGGTGACCGTGAGGTACGGGTGGCGCGCAGCGTCCCAGCTCACCCGAAGGCTGCCGTTGGCTTCTTGTACCCGAGGTGGGTTGGCGGCCTGCGCACGCTCGGTGTTGCTCGCGGCGCGGGCTTGCGTGTTCAGCAGCGTTTTGCCGTTTTGCAGGATCGTGATGCTCAGGATCGCACCGGGGTTTGGCACGGTGAAGCCGAAGTGCAGCAGCGTGGTGTTGTGGTCGATCTCGCGTGGTGCGAACGGGTACTCCAGGGTGCCCGTCGCGGTCACGATGCGCAGCAAGTAGGGCCCGGCTGCCGGCAGTTGCACCCGGCCGAGCAGCGACTTCACTGGGTTCAGCTGCGCCCCCGCGGCGCCGACCTCTCCGCTGATCAGCAGCAGTTCCTGTGTTGCAGGCACTACCGCGGCTGCGCTTTCGGTGGCGACCGAGCGGTCGGCCGGGTTGAGGTAGATCTGCATCTGGCGGTAGTTGTAGTCGGAGAAGACCACGCCACCGCAGTAGCTCATCAGGTCGTGCCGGTTGGTGGGGCGCGGGTCGTAGAACGTGTTGGTATAGGCGAGAAAAGGCCACACGTAGCGCCCGGGTTCACCGAGGTTGGCGTCGGGATAGGGGTAGCTCGGGTCGGGGCTGCCCGCACCGCCACACGCGGCGTGCGGCAGCGAGAAGTTGTGACCCAGTTCGTGCGCCACCACATCGCGCACGGTTGTCGGCGAGCTGGGCATGTCGAAGCCGACACCGGAGTTGCCGCGCAGGTAGGCCAGGCCGGCCAGCCCCCAGGTGCGTTTGGGGATGAAGCCGTAGTAGTAGTCGTGTCGGGCAGCGCCTTCGATCGTGTGCAGATCGGCCAGCTCACCCAAGATCTTGCCGAAAGCATCTCTCCAGCCCGAGTCGGTGGTGGGCAGCGTGGGCACGCGGCTCGACGTATAGGTCGGGTGTGCTTGCACGGTCACGCTGGACACCGGGAACAGCGCCTGCAGGTGCGGCCCCTGGTTTGCCGGCAGGATGCCGGCCACGCCGGCAATCTGCACCGAGATCGGCACGAACCTCATCGGCACACCGCCGCCCACGCGCGGGGTGATCGTGGTGCTCGCGCCGCTGCCGACTGTGACCGTCAGCCGCAGGCCGGGCCGCACGAACTCGGCAGGCACGGTCACGGTGTACGAATCGTTAAAGCTCGGCACCAGCGGCGCCGTGGCTGGCAGCGCGCCGCTCGGCGTGTTCAGCAGCAGGTCGCGGCTTGCACCGCCATTGACGTTGTCCACGCGCAGCGTGCCACTGGGCTTGGCGCCTGGCGCGGCCCCGCTGGTCACGTTGACCTTCACCAGCG
>JBBRFR010000160.1:0-8648 GCA_038241485.1 Burkholderiales bacterium | reverse complement strand
GAGGTCATCAAAGGCAACGAAACCATCAAGAAGGCGGGTGAGCTGTTGCGCAACGCGGCCAACGGTGGGCACCTGAATTTTTCCGGCAACGTTGAAGGCAACGACATCTTCAAGGGCACAACCGACATCGTGGTGTGCGATGGCTTTGTCGGCAACGTGGCGCTCAAGACGGCCGAGGGTCTGATCGCGATGCTGGTGGGCTTCATCAAGCAGGAGTTCAGCCGCAACCTCTTCACCAAAATGGCCGCGATCGCCGCGCTTCCAGTGCTGAACAGTCTGAAAAAGCGCATTGACCCGCGGCGCCTGAATGGTGCTGCCTTGTTGGGCCTGCGTGGCCTGGTGTTCAAGAGCCACGGTTCCGCCGACGCCTTCTCGTTCGAGGGGGCCTTGAATCGGGCTTATGATGCGGCCCGCAATTGTTTGCTTGACCGGGTGCGCGACCAGATTCAAGAGACGCTTCAGGCGATGCCCTCGGGTACCGGCCTCGACGAAGCCCCGAATCCGGGTGACGCCGCCCTCGCCGCATGACATCACCTCTTTATTCGCGGATCACGGGCACCGGCAGCTACCTGCCGCCGAACCGCGTGACCAATGCCGACCTGGCTGCTCGACTGGCGGCTTCTGGCGTTGAAACCTCTGATGACTGGATTGTTGCGCGCACCGGCATCCGGGCGCGCCACTTCGCCGAGCCCGATGTGCCGTGCAGTGACCTCGCAGTCGAGGCTGCACGTCAGGCCATGGCTTCTGCGGGGGTCGACGCTTCGCAGATCGATCTCATCATCTTGGCCACCTCTACGCCGGACATGGTGTTCCCGTCCACCGCCTGCATCGTGCAGCGCAAGCTTGGCATCCAGGGCTGTGCAGCCTTCGACGTGCAGGCCGTGTGCTCAGGTTTCGTTTACGCGTTGACCGTGGCCGATTCGATGATCCGCACCGGCGCGGCGCGCAAGGCTCTGGTGATTGGCGCCGAAGTGTTCTCGCGCATTCTCGATTTCAGCGACCGCACCACCTGCGTGCTGTTTGGTGATGGCGCGGGCGCCGTGGTGCTGGAAGCCAGTGACACCCCCGGCCTGCTGGCCACCGAGTTGCATGCCGATGGGCGCCACGTCGACATCTTGTGCGTGCCCGGCACCGTGTCGGGCGGGCAGGTCTCGGGCCTGCCCTTTCTCACGATGGACGGGCAGGCGGTGTTCAAGCTGGCGGTGGGCGTGCTTGAAGACGTGGCCCGTTCGGTGCTGGCAAAAGCTGGCCGTTCTGCATCCGACATCGACTGGCTGGTTCCCCACCAAGCCAACATTCGCATCATGCATGGCACGGCCAAGAAGTTGAAGCTGCCGCTGGACAAGCTGATCGTCACCGTCGACGAACACGGCAACACCTCGGCTGCCTCGATACCGCTGGCGCTTGATGTAGCCGTGCGGGGTGGTTCCATCAAACGTGGTGACACCGTCATGCTCGAAGGCGTCGGCGGTGGTTTCACCTGGGGCGCCGTGCTGCTGGACTTCTGAGCCCCAGCTCACCCGTACCTGCCGCGACGACAAGAAGAAAGCGCTGCCATGACACCGTTTGCATTCGTATTTCCGGGCCAAGGATCGCAGTCCGTTGGCATGCTCAATGGCTGGGGCGATCACGCCGCCGTGCGCGCCACCCTGGCCGAAGCCTCTGAGGTGCTGGGCGAAGACGTGGCCGGCATCATTGCGCAAGGCCCGAAGGAAACGCTCGACCTCACCACCAACACCCAGCCCTACATGCTGACGGCCGGTGTGGCCTGTTTGCGCGCTTGGTTGGCCGAAACCGGCGCGCAGCCGGCCGTGGTGGCCGGGCACTCGCTGGGTGAGTACACCGCGCTCGTGGCGGCAGGTTCGCTGACGCTTGCACAAGCGCTGCCGCTGGTGCGCTTTCGCGCGCAGGCCATGCAGCAGGCCGTTCCGGTGGGGCAGGGCGCCATGGCGGCCATCCTTGGCCTTGACGCATCGGTGGTGATCGAAGTCTGTGCCGAAGCGGCGGCCCAAGTGGGTGAGCCCGTGGAGGCGGCCAACTTCAACGACCCCAAACAAACTGTGATCGCGGGCACCAAGGTTGCGGTGGACAAGGCCTGTGAGTTGCTCAAGGCCAAGGGCGCCAAACGTGCACTGCTGTTGGCCGTCTCGGCGCCATTCCACTCCAGCCTGATGCGCCCGGCGGCTGAACAACTCAAGACGCGCCTCGCCGACACATCGTTCGCTGCGCCCCACATCCCCCTCATCAACAACATCGACGTGGCGGTGCAGACCGATCCGCAAGCCCTTCGCGAAGCGCTGTACCGCCAGTCGTTCGGCGCGGTGCGCTGGGTCGAAACCATTCAGGCGATTCGTGCGCGGGGCATTGCCCACATCGTCGAATGTGGCCCGGGCAAGGTGTTGGCCGGCATGGTCAAGCGCATCGACGCCGAGGCCACGGGCCTGCCCCTGTTCGACCCCACGACCCTGGCTGAAGCGAAAGGGCTGCTGGCATGAGCGAGATTCAAACCAGAGGGCAGACCGCCCTCGTCACCGGCGCGTCCCGCGGCATCGGCCGTGCGATCGCATTGCAGTTGGCCGCACTTGGCATGAAGGTCATCGGCACCGCTACCACCGAGGCCGGCGCGCAGGCCATCACAGAGGCGCTGAACTCATTCCCCGGCAGCCGGGGCCTGTGCCTGAACGTCAACGACGGCCCGGGCGTCGATGCCGCCATTGACGCCATCGTCAAGGAGCATGGCGCTTTGCACGTGTTGGTCAACAACGCCGGTATCACCCGCGACATGCTGTCGATGCGCATGAAAGACGATGACTGGGATGCGGTCATCGACACCAACCTCAAGGCCGTGTTCCGCACCAGCCGCGCGGCGACCAAACCGATGATGAAGCAGCGCTACGGCCGCATCATCAACATCACTTCGGTGGTGGGCTCCAGTGGCAACGCCGGCCAGGCCAACTACGCGGCCGCCAAGGCCGGTGTGGCCGGCATGACGCGCTCGTTCGCGCGTGAGCTGGGCAGCCGCGGCGTCACCGTCAACTGCGTGGCGCCGGGCTTCATTGAAACCGACATGACCAAAAAATTGTCGGAGCAACAGACCAACGCCTTGATGACCCAGATTCCCCTCGGCCGCCTGGGCCAGGCTGCCGACATTGCCCACGCGGTGGCGTTCCTCGCCTCGCCGCAGGCCGGCTACATCACCGGCACGGAGTTGCACGTCAACGGCGGCATGTTCATGAACTGAGCTTTCCTGTCACTGTTTGATCCGGTTCCCTGTCCCGACCGGCACGCGCCGGGTGTGTCTTAGAGATGACACCCTACAAGCCGTAGAATCCCGGGCTGTTTACGTAAACCCTCCTGGAGGAGTCATGAGCGATATCGAAGCACGTGTGAAGAAAATCATTGCCGAACAACTCGGCGTGCCTGAGGCCGATGTGTCCAGCGAAAAGGCCTTCGTGGCCGACCTGGGCGCCGACTCGCTTGACACGGTGGAACTGGTCATGGCGCTCGAAGATGAATTCGGCATCGAGATCCCTGACGAAGAAGCCGAGAAGATCACCACCGTTCAGTTGGCGATCGACTACGCGCTGAAGCACCAGAAGGCCTGAGCCCGGAGCGATGTCCATGACACGTCGCCGCGTCGTCATCACCGGCCTGGGGCTGATCAGCCCCGTGGGCAACTCGGTGGAAGAAGGCTGGGCCAACCTGGTTGCCGGCCGCTCCGGCATTGACACCATCACCAAGTTCGACGCTTCGGCGTTCAGCTGCCAGTTTGCTGGCGAGGTGAAGGGTTTTAATGTCGAGGAGTACATGCCGGCCAAGGAAGCGCGCCACATGGACACCTTCATCCACTATGGGGTGGCGGCTTCCATTCAGGCGGTGCGCGACGCGGGCCTGCCCACCGGTGACCAGCTCACCGAGGAGCAGGCCGAGCGTATCGGCTGTCTGGTGGGCTCGGGCATTGGCGGTTTGCCGCTGATCGAAGAGACCCATGGCGAGTACGTGGCGCGCGGGCCGCGCCGTATTTCTCCCTTCTTCGTGCCGGCCTCGATCATCAACATGATCTCGGGCCACGTGTCGATCCGTTTTGGCTTCACCGGCCCCAACCTCGCCATCGTGACGGCCTGCACAACAGGCCTGCACTCCATCGGCCAGGCGGCTCGCATCATCGAATACGGTGATGCCGACGTGATGGTTGCTGGCGGCGCCGAATCGACCATCTCTCCTCTGGGCATCGGTGGGTTCACCGCGCCCCGCGCATTGTCTTCACGCAATGACGACCCGAAGACGGCGTCGCGCCCCTGGGACAAAGACCGTGACGGCTTCGTGCTCGGCGAAGGTGCCGGCGTGCTGGTGCTCGAAGAGTATGAATACGCCAAGAAGCGCGGCGCCAAGATTTACGCCGAGCTGAGCGGTTTTGGCATGGGTGCCGATGCGTTCCACATGACGGCGCCCAACGTTGACGGCCCCAAGCGTTCTATTCGTGCAGCGTTACGCAATGCTGGCATCGACGGCAGCCAAGTGCAGTATCTCAATGCGCACGGCACGTCGACGCCCCTGGGTGACGTAAACGAAACCAATGCCATCAAGCTGGCTTTTGGCGACCACGCCAAGAAGCTGGTGGTGAACTCGACCAAGTCGATGACCGGGCACTTGTTGGGCGGTGCGGGGGGCATCGAGTCGGTGTTCACCACGCTGGCGGTTAACAGGCAGATCTCGCCGCCCACGATCAACATCTTCACCCAGGATCCCGAATGCGACCTGGATTACTGCGCCAACACCGCGCGTGACATGAAGATCGAGTACGCCGTGAAGAACAACTTTGGCTTCGGCGGCACCAACGGCACCTTGGTGTTCAAGCGCATCTGATCGCGCCGCCGAATCTCCCTTCTCGCGGCAGGCATGCACGCGTCTCCCCCGTTCCAGATGATCGTGCGCCACTTCGGCATCTGGCGCACGGTGGCAACGTCGCTGGTGGCCTTGGTCGCTGTCGTGGTGGCAGTCTGGGCGCTGCAAGCGATGGAGCGCCACGCGGTCTGGGTCGTGATCGCCGCCGTTTTGCTGGCGGTGTCGTCAACGATGCTGCTGGCGCATGCCTGGCGATTGCAAGCGAAGACCCTGCGTTGGGACTCTCAGCGATGGCAACTCACGGCTTGCGATGCGGCGGGTCACGAGCCGGCCCCTTTTGGGCGCCTGACGGTGTCCATCGATCTTGGGCGGTGGATGCTGTTGCATTTCAAGTCCGACGGCGCGACTGTGCTGCAGCGCGGCACATGGCTGCCGGTTCAGCGCCGCGGCCACGAGGCCGACTGGCATGCGTTGCGCTGTACGGTATATTGCGCGCGACCTGTTTCCCTGCCCACTGTGGCCCCGTTCTGAACCCGCTGAATGACCGCCACTGACGCAGACGCCCCACTGATCGAACGCGTCAAACACGGTGACGTGAAGGCGTTCGAGATGCTGGTGGTCAAGTACCAGCGCCGTATCGAGCGCCTGATCGGCCGCATGGTGCGCGATGTCGATCTGGTTCCCGACATCGCCCAGGAAACCTTCATCCGCGCCTACCGTGCGATCCCGCAGTTTCGGGGTGACAGCGCGTTCTACACGTGGCTCTACCGCATCGCCGTCAACACGGCCAAAAAAGCCTTGGTCGACCTGAAACGCGACCCAATCGTGACGGAATCCGCACGTGCGGGTCGCGACGACGACGATGAAACTTCCCGGGTCGAAACTGAACTAAGCCACAGCGAAACTCCCGAAGCGATGCTGGCGAGCAAGGAAATTGCAACTGCAGTGAACGCTGCGATCGAAGCACTGTCTGAAGATCTTCGCCAAGCCATTACGTTGCGTGAAATTGAAGGCCTCAGCTACGAAGAGATCGCCGAGGTCATGAACTGCCCGATTGGTACCGTTCGGTCACGCATCTTCCGGGCGCGTGAGGCCATTGCGCAACGCTTGCGCCCTCTGCTGGACACGCGCGAGGGCGAACGTTGGTGAGCGTGGTCATGATGTTGTGTTGGAGTGCTGGAGGTTGTGATGTCTCAAGGGTCTGAAAACAAACTGCTCGCGTCGGACGATTTGTCTGCGCTGATGGATGGCGAACTGGAAGCTTCGGCCCTGGGGCAAGCCTGCGGCCAGTGGCGGGAAAGCACCGACGCGCGTGCCCAGTGGCATGCCTATCACCTGATCGGTGACGTGCTTCGCTCCGATGATCTGAGCTCGAACCCAGCTCACGACGCTGCGTTTCTGGCCTCCTTTCGCAAGCGCCTGGCCCAGGAGCCGGTGGTGTTGGCACCCACCCCTTCGGGGCAACCTGCTCAACCCGCCGCGCCGCGCCGCGCGTGGGCGACGCCTGCCGCGGTGGCGGCAGGTTTTGTAGCCGTGGCGGGCGTGCTGCTGGTGTCGCAGATGTCGGGCGGGCTGTCGCTGCAGGGCGCGCAGCCCGATGCCAACTTGGCCGCAGCCCCGATTGTCCAGCCTGCGATGGTGGTCAGTGCCACCGAGCGGGGTGACCCGCCCGCCGTGGTGCTGAATGGTCAACTGATCCGTGATGCGCGCCTGGACGAATACCTCGCCGCGCACAAGAAGTTCGGTGGCAGCTCGGTGCCTGGGGGGCCGTCGGGCTTTCTGCGCAATGCCGCGGTCGATGGCACGTCTCGCTGAATCGCACCACCACGCTTCCATGCTGTCTCGCCTGCCTGCCTTTGTCTTCGCTTGTGCGGCTGCGGCCTCTATGCCTTCGGTTCATGCTCAGAGTGCGCTGACGAGCGGGGATCCGCTGGTCGAGGCGCGCGAGACCCGGGCCTGGCTGACGCGCATCCAGGACGCGGCCAACAAGCGCAACTTTGCCGGCACGGTGGTGGTGAGCGCTGGAGGCATGGTCGCCAGCACCCGCATCGCGCACTACTGGGAGGGCCGAGACCAGTTCGAGCGCATCGATTCTCTCGATGGCCAGGTGCGCAACGTGTTCCGCCACAACGACCTCGTGCACACGGTGTGGCCGAAGCGGCGTGTGGCGGTGGTCGAGCAGCGCGATCAGACGAGTTCCTTCCCCGGCTTGCTGCAGGCCGGCGCGGAACGCGTTCAAGAGTTCTATGACCTCAAGCCCGTGGCCGTGGAACGTGTGGCTGGGCACGAGGCCAATGTGCTGGTGCTCAAGCCGCGCGACAAGATGCGTTTTGGCCACCGCCTCTGGGCCGAAAAAGCGACAGGCCTCTTGCTGCGCTCCGAGGTGCTGGGAGATCGTGGCGAGGTGCTGGAGTCGTCGGCCTTCTCAGAAGTTTCCATCGGCATTCGGCCACAGCTCGACAGCGTGCTGCAACCCATCAAGAAACTGGATGGTTTCCGGATGGTCAGAGCCGTGCTGGTGCCGACCCGGCTCGAAGCCGAGGGCTGGACCCTCAAGGCCTCCGTGCCCGGCTTCCAGATGGTCAGCTGCGTCAGGCGCCAGTTCGAGGGCGCGGTGCGCGATTCTGCGGCAGCGCCAGAGCAGGCGCTGCAGACGGTCTATTCCGATGGCTTGACCTACGTGTCCATCTTCATCGAAACCTATAACGCCGAGCGCCACACACGCCCGATGCTCATGACCATCGGCGCCACCCACACCATGATGCGCCGCGACGGCGACTGGTGGATCACGGTGATGGGCGACGTGCCAATGATCACGCTGCGCCATTTCGCCAACGGAATCGAGCGCAAGAAAAAGTAGCGGTCGCTTTAGGCGGCCGTGGGGCCGGGCGTCTTCATTGTTGCCGTGGGTTTCTTCGTTGAGGGGTAGGTATGAGTTCCAGTGTTTCCGTCATGGCGGCGGCTCGCGGCCGATACTCCTTCTTGCAGCTTGTGGCGGGCCTTTGGGTGGCCAGCGCCTTGTCCCTGGTGGCGCTGCTGATGCCGCAGACCGGCCATGCGCAGGGCCGGGAACTGCCTGACTTCGCCGACCTGGTCGAGCGTGTGGGGCCGGCGGTGGTGAACATCCGCACCACAGAGCGGACACCCGATGGTCCGCGGCTGCCGCTTCGTCGTCGCGCTCCCACCCTTCAGGGCAACGACGAAGTGCCTCGTGGTGAGGGATCGGGCTTCATCCTCAGTGCCGACGGCTATGTGCTGACCAACGCCCACGTGATCGAAGGCGCCACCGAGGTTTACGTAACGCTCACCGACAAGCGTGAGTTCAAGGCCAGGATCGTGGGCGCCGACGAGCGCACCGATGTGGCCCTGGTGAAAATCGAGGCGACCGGCCTGCCGGTGCTGCGCGTCGGCGACGTGAACCGCCTGCGTGTGGGCGAGTGGGTGGTGGCCATCGGGTCGCCTTTCGGCCTGGAGAACACCGTCACGGCCGGCATCGTGAGCGCCAAGCAGCGCGAAACGGGTTCGGACATCTCCTTCATCCAGACCGATGTGGCGGTGAACCCCGGCAACTCGGGCGGCCCGCTGATCAACATCCGCGGCGAAGCGGTGGGCATCAATTCGCAGATCCTGAGCCCGGTGGGCAGCTTTGTCGGCATTTCTCTGGCGATCCCCATTGACGAGGCGATGCGCATTGCCGACCAGCTCAAGGCTACCGGGCGTGTGGTGCGTGGTTACCTCGGCATCCAACCCACCGACGTGCCGCGTGAGCTGGCCGAGGAATACGGGCTGAACAAGGGCAAAAC
>JBBRFR010000159.1:0-8649 GCA_038241485.1 Burkholderiales bacterium | reverse complement strand
GACTTTGCCGGCTCCATCGTCGTGCACGCACTCGGCGGCTGGCTGGCGCTGCCGGCCGTGCTGCTGCTGGGCGCGCGCAGCAACCGCTACAAAAAAGACGGCGCCATCTCGGCCCACCCGCCGTCGAGCATTCCCTTCTTGGCGCTGGGCTCCTGGGTGCTGGCGGTGGGCTGGTTCGGCTTCAACGTGATGAGCGCGCAGACCATCGACAAGGTGTCGGGCCTGGTGGCGGTCAACTCGCTGATGGCCATGGCCGGCGGCACCTTGGCGGCCGTGGTGCTGGGCCGCAACGACCCGGGCTTTGCCTACAACGGCCCGCTGGCCGGGCTGGTGGCGGTGTGCGCGGGGTCAGATGTGATGCACCCGGCCGGCGCGCTGGTGACCGGCGGCATTGCCGGCGCCATCTTCGTCGGCATGTTCACCCTTACGCAGAACAAATGGAAGATCGACGACGTGCTCGGCGTGTGGCCGCTGCACGGCCTGTGCGGCGCCTGGGGCGGCCTGGCCTGCGGCATCTTTGGTGCTACGGCGCTGGGTGGGCGCGGGGGCGTGAGCTTCATGGCGCAGCTGCTGGGCACCTTGATGGGCGTGGGCTGGGCCTTGCTGGCGGGCTTTGCGGTGTACGGGCTCATCAAGGTGGTGACCGGTTTGCGGCTGACGCAAGAAGAAGAGTTCGAGGGCGCCGATCTTTCTATCCACCGCATCTCCGCCACGCCGGAGCGTGAAGCCAACTGGTGAGGCTCAGGCCTTGGCGGGCGCCACTTGCAGGGTGGCGGCCAGGCGACGCTTTTCCTCGTAGTGCGCCGTCAGGTCTGAGGCCGTGTGGCCGGCGTCGCGCCCGCTGAAGGCGGGCTGCACCGCCAGGCTGCTGCCCGAATCACGCAAGGCGCGCAGGAGCCAATCTGCGCGGCGCAGCGTGCCGGGCGTGCAGGTTTGCCCTTGAAGGTCGTCTTCGAGGTCGAGGGTGTGCGAGCGCCAACCCTCCTGCAGGTAGAGGCCGAGCAGGTCGCCCGCCAATGCGCCGCGCCAGCGCTCAATCAGGGCGCCGAGCCAGCCCAGCACGCTGGCGCTGGCGCCATCGGCTTGCAGCTCCGAGCGCAGTTGCAGGTAGGTGTCGAGCGCGATGGTTTTTTCCAGACGGAAGGCGCGCAGTGCGGCCTCGAGGCCGTCGTTGCGCTCCAGCTCCAGCAGCCAGCCGAACACGTGGCGTGTTTCGATTCGCTCGGCCAAGTGGCACTGCGGAACGCTGCTGCCGGTGCCGGCGCTGTTGAAGTGTTGCAGCGGGTCGAAGCGGTACATGTAGCCGAAGTCGAACAGCCACACCCGTTGGCCATCGTCGAGCACGTTGCCGGGGCAAAAATCCCATTCGAAAAAGCCGGCGCGCACCAGCTCGCGGCCGAGCGAGAAGAGCTGGCACAGGCTGCGCTCGGACCAGGCTCGCACTGGTTCGCCGGCGATCCAGGGCGAGACGATCACGCCGTGGCGCCGTGAGGCGTAGACCGTGCTGACCACGCCGGCCCAGCGTTGCGAGCCGCCTGGCAGCGCCCGCAGCGCGGCCAGCTCGGCCCGGCGCTGCAGCTCATTGAGGAACGAGGTCTGGCCGTCGACGTTTTTCACGAGGCACTCGGGGCGGGCGCACTTCACCGCCCAGTCGCGCCCCTGCGCATGCAGCTTGTAGACGATGGCGGTGAGGCCGCTCACGAGGGTCTCGCGCACGTCGGGGTGGTCGGCGGTGAGGGCTGCCAGCTGGTCGAGGGGCAAAGGCGCGTCGCAGGGGGCGCCGATTTCGATCTGGGCTTGGGTGGCGGCGATGCGCAGTTGCTGTTGGCGGCGGATCGCTTCGAGATTCTTCGGGGTGGCGCTCATTTGTATTCGTTTTATGGGAGATGTAAGCTCGTTGCACCGAATGGGTGAGCGCGTGTGCGACGCCTTGTCGCACCGGGAGCACACCGCCAATCCAGGAGTTTGCATGCTACTCAGTCCCGGACGGCGCGCCCGCTGCATCGAACGCCATGGCCTGCAACGTGGCGCCTGGCCGAGCACCCCATGAACGCCTCGCTCCCGCCGGACGAAGCACAGCGGCTGCGGGCGCTGCTGCAGTACAAGGTACTCGACACCGAACCGGAAGACACCTACGACGACATCACGCGGCTGGCGGCGCAACTCGCCGAGACGCCGATTTCTCTGATCTCCCTGATCGATGAAAAACGCCAGTGGTTCAAATCGCACTTTGGCTTGGGGGCCAACGAAACGCCACGCGAGTACAGTTTTTGCGCGCACGCCATCTTGAAGCCGGGCGAGGTGTTCGAGGTGCCCGATGCCTGGCTGGACCCGCGTTTTGCTGACAACCCGCTCGTCACCGCGGCGCCGTTCATGCGCTTTTATGCCGGCACGCCGCTGGTCACGCCCAAGGGGCGAGCCCTCGGTACGCTGAATGTGATCGACCGGGTACCGCGCAAACTGACCGAGGCACAGGCCACGGGCTTGCGGGTGCTCGGCCGTCAGGTGGTCGCTCAGCTCGAGTTGCGTCGGCGCGCAGAAGAACTCAAGGCCGAGGTCGCAAAGCGAACGCGCTCCGAAGCCATGCTGCGCGCGGACTACGAGCGGGTCATCAGCCAGCTGCGGCAAAGCGAGCAAGAAAAAGACCGCCTGCTCGAACTGGCCGAAGCCGCGCACCTGAGCTTGACCACCGTGCTGGAAGAGGAGCAACGCACCGGCAAGGCCCTGCTGGAGGCACGGCGCTTCACAGAGCAAATCACGGAGGTGATGCCCGG
Source organism: Burkholderiales bacterium (assembly GCA_038241485.1). Lineage (GTDB taxonomy): Bacteria > Pseudomonadota > Gammaproteobacteria > Burkholderiales > Burkholderiaceae_C > Rhizobacter. The sequence continues at coordinate 5,875 of JBBRFR010000159.1, read as the reverse complement.
CGTGCTCTATGTGTACGACTTCAATCAACGGCGAAACGTGTTCGTCAACCGTGAAGTGGTGTCTTCGCTGGGGTACTCGCAGGCCGAGTTGCAGCAGGGGCCTGTTGATCCGGTGATTCGTTTCATGCACAGCGAGGACCAGGCGCTGTTCCACGCGCACATCTCACGCGTGTTGACGCTGCCTGATGCGACGGTGGCTGAGTTCACCTACCGCATGCGGCATGCCGACGGCCGGTGGTGCTGGTTTCAGAGCCGCGACGCCATCTTTGCGCGCAACCCTGACGGCTCGGTGCGACAAGTTGTTGGCACCGCCACCGACATCACGGCCATCAAGATCGCCGAGGAGTCGTTGCGAAGCAGCGAAGAGCGCTTTCGCACGCTGGCCGAACTCTCGGCGGTGGGCATTGGCGCCGCCGACGCCACCGGGGCGATGAGCTACGTCAACGAGCGTGCCAGCGAGATCATCGGTTTGCCGGTGGATCAGTGCTTGGGAGAGGGCTGGGTTGCCGCTGTTCACCCGGGTGACCACGAACGGGTTGCAAACGGCCTGCACGACGCGGTGGCGCGCGGCGTGACCTACCGCGACGAGTTCCGCTTCCTTCATGCCGAAGGGCGTGTGGTTCACGTCATTGCCGAGGGCCGGCCGCTGGTGGATGAACACGCCAAGGCCATGAGTTACGTGGCGACGCTGGTCGACGTGAGTGCCTTGAAGGAGATCGAGCAACACCAGCGGGCGCGCGAGGCGGCCGAACAAGCGAACAAGGCCAAGAGTGATTTCCTCGCCCGTATGAGCCATGAGCTGCGCACGCCGCTGAATGCCATTCTGGGGTTCTCCCAGTTGATGCAGATGGACCCTCGTGCCGCGCTCAGCGTGCATCAGGCGGAGCGGGTGCAGCACATTCGCAGCGCAGGCGAGCACTTGCTCGAAATGATCAACGAGACGCTTGACCTGGCGCGCATCGAGGGCGGGCGCATCGCGCTCTCGGTGGTGCCGGTGCGCTTGGCTGCCCTGGCGGCCGCGTGCGTCACGGTGGTGGGGCCGCTCGCGCTGGGCGCCAAAGTTCAGCTGCTCAACCAGATCGCGGCCGACGCCAACCTGGTGGTGCAGGCCGATCCGATGCGGCTGCAAGAGATCGTGCTGAACCTGCTGTCCAACGCCATCAAGTACAACCGCGCCGCTGGCCGTGTTCACCTGACGGCGCGTGCGCTGGGCGATCGGGTGCTGATCAGCGTGCAAGACAGCGGCGCCGGCCTCAACGCCGATCAGCTGGCCAATTTGTTCCAGGCCTTCAACCGGCTGGGGGCAGAGAGCACGGGCATCGAAGGAACCGGCCTCGGCCTGGCGATTGCCCAGCGGCTGGCCCAGCTGATGGGTGGCAGCTTGAGCGCCAGCAGCCAACCCGGTGTGGGCAGCGTCTTCACGCTCGATCTGGCGGCTGCGCCCGCCGACGGGAAATCGTCTCCCCTGCCAGCCCCCGTGGAGGCGCGCCGGGCTGAGGTGAATAAAGCCTTCAGCGTGGTCTACATCGAAGACGACGCGTCGAACGCACTGCTGCTCGAGCAGGTTTTCGCCGCGCTGCCGGGGTGCCGGCTGCGCGTGGCCCGCAGCGGGGCCGATGGGGTGGCCGAGGTGTTGAACGACCCGCCCGATCTGGTGCTTCTCGACTTGAACCTGCCCGACATCAGCGGGTTCGAGGTGCTCGCCCGACTCCAGGCGAACCCCCACACGCGCGCATTGACTTGTGTCGCCCTGTCGGCTGACGCGATGCCCGACACCCTCCAGCGCGTGCGTGATGCCGGGTTCGATGACTTTCTGTCCAAGCCGATCGAGATCGACGGCTTTGTGCGCCGCATCGGTGATCTGCTCGCGCGACAAAACGGCGCAATCCGCTGATTTGATCCGCACGGCGAGCGAGCCCGCCCGCAGAAGGTGAGGGTTTTTTGTTTTCCCCACTCCGTTCGCCCTGAGCCTGTCGAAGGGTGCGCCGTGCACAGGCGCTGGCTTCGACAGGCTCAGCCCGAACGGAAGTCAAAACCCCTCACCCTCTCAGCCCGGCCCGCGTGTTGTGGTCACTGGCACGCCCATTGCTTGTATACAAGAAGGTGTTCGACCTAAGCCTTCGGATGGTGCGTGCCTGGCGGGCACGGCTCCTGCGAAGGACCCGTAGCGGCAACTCACAGGAGCAAAGATGACACGAGCAGACTTCAATCGTCGGGACGTTCTCAAAGGTGTGGGCGCGGTCGGCGCCACGGCGGCGTTCGGTGGCCTGAGCGGGCTGGCACAGGCACAAGCGCCCATTACGGTGGGCTTCATCTACGTGGGCCCGCGCGACGACTACGGCTACAACCAGGCGCAAGCCGAGTCGGTGGCACAGGTTAAGAAGCTGCCGGGCGTCAAGACGGTGGAAGAAGAGAACGTGCCCGAGACCACCGGCGTGCAAAAGACCATGCAGGGCATGATTGCGCAAGACGGCGCCACGCTGCTGTTCCCCACCTCGTTTGGCTATTTCGACCCGCACATGCTGGCCGTTTCGGCCAAGAACCCGAACGTGCGTTTCGCTCACTGCGGCGGCATGTGGACCGAGGGCAAACACCCCAAGAACACCGGCAGCTTCTTCGGCTACATCGACGAAGGCCAGTACCTCAACGGCGTGGTCGCGGGCCACATGAGCAAGAGCAAGAAGATCGGCTTCATCGCCGCCAAGCCGATCCCGCAGGTGCTGCGCAACATCAACGCCTTCACCCTGGGCGCACGCTCGGTCGACCCGAGCATCACCACCACGGTGATCTTCACCGGCGACTGGTCGATGCCCGTGAAAGAAGCCGAAGCCACCAACAGCCTGGCCGACCAGGGCATTGACGTTTTCACCATGCACGTCGACGGCCCGAAGGTGATCGTTGAAACCGCCGCCAAGCGCGGCAAGTTCGTCTGCGGTTACCACGCAAGCCAAGCCAAGCTGGCACCCAACGCCTACCTCACTGGCGCCGAGTGGAACTGGATCACCGCCTACAAGACCATCATCGACGCGGCGCGCGCCGGCAAGCCGCACCCGAACTTCGTGCGTGGTGGTTTGAAAGAAGGTTTTGTGAAGCCGTCGCCTTACGGCGCCATGGTCACCGACGTCGCCAAGAAAGGCGCCGACGGCGTGAAGGCCTCGATGCTGGCCGGCAGCTTCGACATCTTCAAGGGCCCGTTGAAGGACAACACCGGCAAGGTGGTGGTCCCCGCCGGCAAGGCCTTCAAGCAGACCGACATCGAGCTCGAAGGCATGAATTACCTGGTGGAAGGTGTGATCGGAAAAGCCTGATCTTTCCAACCAGCAAGGTTCAACAGCCATGGCCCTGTCGACCCGCACCACCGACACACTCGAAGCCATCGCCTTGCCCGTGATGGCGATGCTGGGGGCCTTGCTGCTCTTCGGTGCTTTCATCTGGGCCGGTGGCAAAGATCCCGTTCAGGCCTGGGCGCTGCTTTTCGAGGGCGCCTTTGGCGACTGGTTCTCTTGGCAAAACTCTTTGCAGCGCGCGGCGCCGCTGATGCTCACCGCCCTGTGTGTGGCCATTCCGGCGCGTGCGGGCCTGGTGGTGATTGGCGGTGAGGGCGCGCTGGTGTTGGGCGGCCTGGCCTGCGCCGGAGTGCCCTACCTGTTCGCACCGCCCGACAACGCGGTCGGCACCGCCATCTTGTTGCTGGCCGCCGCTGGCGCCGGCGCGGTGTGGATCGCGCTGGTGGGCGTGTTGCGTCAGCAGCGTGGTGTCAATGAAACCATCAGCAGCCTGCTGCTCGCTTACACCGCGATCGCGCTCTTCAAGCACTTTGTCGAAGGGCCGATGCGTGACCCGGCCAGCCTGAACAAACCTTCGACCCACTCGCTCAGCGAAGGCATGCGCATCGGCGGCATGTTCGGCACCGACATCCACTGGGGCCTGGCCTTCGGTGTGGTGGTGTGTGTGGTGCTCGGCCTGTGGCTGTTCTTCACCACCTCGGGCTTTGCCACCCGCATCGTCGGCGGCAATGCACGCGCCGCCCTGCTGGTGGGCCTGCCCAGCCCGCGCATCATCGTGGTGGCGTGTGCGGTGGGCGGTGCGTGTGCTGGTTTGGCCGGTGGCATCGAGGTGGCGGCGGTGCACACCAATGCCAACGCCTCGCTGATTGCGGGGCTGGGCTACACCGGCATCCTGGTGTCGTTCGTGGCGCGGCACAACCCGTGGGCCGTGATCCCGGTGGCGGTGCTGTTTGGCGGCTTTGGTGCGGCGGGCAGCCTGCTGCAACGGCGCATGGACGTGCCCGATGCCTCGGTGATGGTGCTGCAAGGTTTTGCCTTCCTGCTGATCCTGGCGAGCGAAGCGCTGCGCGGCAAACTCTTCGCTCCGCGTGCACCCAAACCGGTGGTGGTGGCGCAGCCGCTGGGCACGGTCATCAAGGCCAACGTATGAGCAGCATGGACATCTTCCTCAATGTGCTGGTGGCGGTGCTGGGCGGGGCCATCCGAGTGGGCACGCCTTTCCTGCTGGTGAGCCTGGGCGAGTGCATCACCGAAAAATCAGGCCGCATCAACCTCGGCCTCGAAGGTGTGCTGGTGTTCTCGGCGATGGCCGGCTTTGGCGGTGCCTACCTCACCGGCAACGTGTGGCTGGGGGTGTTGCTCGCCGGGGTGAGTGGTGCCTTGCTCGCCTTGTTGCACGGCCTCGTGTGCTCGCTGCCCAGGGTCAACGACATCGCCACCGGCATTGCGATCATGCTGCTCGGCAGCGGCCTGGCTTTCTACCTCGGCAAGCCGCTGATTCAGCCGCAAGCGCCGCAGATCCCTTCGCTCAACCTCGGTGACTGGAGCAGCTCGGCGCAGATCAAGTCGGCGCTGCAGATCAACATGCTGTTCCCCATCGGCGTGTTGCTCGCCGCGCTGCTGGCCTGGGGGTTCAAGGCCACCCGTTGGGGCCTGGTGCTGCGCATGGCCGGCGACTCCAGCGACGCGGCGCGCGCACTCGGCTACTCGGTCAACGGCATCCGCATCGCCGCCACCTGCGCGGGTGGTTTCATCGCCGGCCTGGGTGGGGCGTCACTCTCGCTCTACTACCCCGGCAGTTGGAACGAAGGCCTCTCCAGCGGCCAGGGCCTGATCGCCGTGGCGCTGGTGATCTTTGCGCGCTGGAGCCCGTGGCGCTGCCTCGGTGCAGCCCTCTTGTTCGGCGGCGCGGGCGCGCTCGGGCCGGCCTTGCAATCGGTGGGCATCAGCAGCGGCTACTACCTGTTCAACGCGGTGCCGTATGTGCTCACCTTGGTGATTTTGATCTGGACTTGCTCACCCACCCGCAGCGTCAAGGGCGCGCCGATGGAGCTAGGCGTCACGCGCTAGTGCAGCGGTGCACTCTTGACGAGACATATGGCTGCACCTCTGCGTTCGTCCTGACGCTTCGATACCTCAGGACGAAACGGGGCGTGTGGCGAGCGTTTGGGCGTTTGAGTCATAAGTTCCGAGTAGCGTCGAACACTGCACTATGAGGCAACACACATGAGCGGACTCGGTGGCTTGAACAAATCGGTGCACGGCGTCGTGAGCGGCCTGATGCAGCTGCAACTGCCGGTCGTGAAAACGCCGGCCACCGCCCACCATCGTCAAGAAAGTCGCCTGATGGAAAAGTACATCGCCGCCAACCCCTACCGTTGGCCCTTCGACGGCAACCTCACGCCGCAGAACACCGCGCTGGTGGTGATCGACATGCAGGTCGACTTTTGCGGTGAGGGCGGCTACGTCGACAAGATGGGGTACGACATCTCGCTCACGCGTGCGCCCATTGCACCGCTGAAGCAGTTGTTCGCCGCCATGCGCGCCGCAGGCTACCCCATCATCCACACGCGCGAAGGCCACAAGCC
>JBBRFR010000158.1:0-8662 GCA_038241485.1 Burkholderiales bacterium | reverse complement strand
AAAAATATCCGTTCGCCCTGAGGCTGAGAGTTCTTTGATTTCCGTTCGCCCTGAGAGGCTGATCGTTCTTCCTGATGAGTGACCAAGCTCAGCTGCCCTGCCCCACCCACTGTTCGGGCTGACCCTTCGACAGGCTCAGGACAGCGTCCGCTTCGCGGATCGAAGCCTTGCGCAGCCCTTCGACTTGCCCGGTCTTGAGGAACCGAAGGGTCAGGGCGAACGGAGCTTGGCTGAGGTACGTCGCTAATCAGGTAGTTCTTAGATTTCCGGGGCAAGGTCTCTACGACAGGCTCGACCCGAGCGGCAGTCTCTTCAGAGCACCTCGAACACACCGGCAGCACCCATGCCACCGCCGATGCACATGGTCACCACCACACGCTTGGCACCACGGCGCTTGCCTTCGATCAGTGCGTGGCCCGTCAGACGCTGGCCGCTCACGCCGTAGGGGTGACCGACCGCAATCGCGCCACCGTTGACGTTGAGGCGATCCATCGGGATGCCCAGCGTGTCGGCGCAGTACAGCACCTGCACGGCGAAGGCTTCGTTGAGTTCCCACAGGTCGATGTCGCTGACCTTCAGGCCCAGCTTCTTCAGCACCTTGGGCACAGCGAACACCGGGCCGATGCCCATTTCATCAGGCTCGCAACCGGCCACGGCAAAGCCCAGAAAGCGGCCCAGCGGCTTGTAGCCACGCTGCTCGGCGAGCTTCTCGCTCATCAGCACGCAGGCACCCGCGCCGTCGCTGAACTGGCTGGCATTGCCTGCCGAGATCACACCGCCGGGCATGGCGGGCTTGATGCCGGCAATGCCTTCGGCGGTGGTGCCGGCGCGCAGTCCTTCGTCGGCGGTGATGGTGACTTCTTTGGTGCGCAGGCCCAGCACCGCGTCGGCTACACCGGCGATGGTGGTCACCGAAATCATCTCGTCGTTGAACTTGCCGGCTTCTTGCGCGGCGCAGGCGCGCTGCTGGCTCTGCGCGCCGTAGGCGTCCATGCGGTCGCGGTCGATTTTGTAGCGCTTGGCCACGTTCTCGGCAGTCTGCAGCATGTTCCAGTAGATCTCGGGCTTGTGCTCACGCAGCCAGCTGTCGACGATCATGTGCGTGTTGGCTTCGTTCTGCACGCAGGAGATGCTCTCCACGCCGCCCGCCACGTACACGTCGCCTTCGCCGGCAATGATGCGTTGCGCCGCGGTGGCGATGGTTTGCAGGCCGCTGGAGCAAAAGCGGTTGATGGTCATGCCGCTGGCGGTGACGGGCAAACCGGCTCGCAATGCGATCTGGCGCGCGATGTTGCTGCCGGTCGCGCCTTCGGGCGTGGCACAACCCATGATCACGTCGTCGACTTCAGCACCCTCGATGCCGGCGCGATCGACCGCCGCCTTGACGGCCAGGCCGCCCAGCGTGGCGCCGTGGGTCATGTTGAAAGCGCCCTTCCAGCTCTTGGCGAGTGGCGTGCGTGCGGTGGAAACGATCACGGCTGAGGTCATGGTGTGTGCTCCGGAAATTGAATCAGGCCGCTGTCGCCAGGGCCGGCATGTAGATGCTGTTCTTGGGCTTGGCGAAAACGCGGCGAACCATGGGCTCGAATTCGCTCATGGGCAAGGTCTCGCCCTTGGGGTCGAAGGCCGGGTTGTCGTACAGCGCGCAGAACTCTTCGGTGCGCGCGTAGTGCGGCTGGCCGGCGAACTGGTCGCGCAGGTTGCGGTTGAGGCCCAGGTGATGGAAGAAGTAGTAGCCCTGAAAGATGCCGTGGTGCTGCACCATCCAGTGGTTGGCTTCGCTGACGAAGGGTTTCAGAATCGCTGCGGCCACGTCGAAGTGATTGGCCGAACCGAGTGTGTCGCCCACATCATGGAACAGCGCGCACACCACGTACTCTTCATCGCAACCCGCCTTCAAGGCGCGCGTGGCGGTTTGCAGCGAGTGGGTGTAGCGGTCGACCGGGAAGCCGCCGTAATCACCTTCGAGCAGCTTCAGGTGGGCCATCAACCGGTCGGGCAAGCCGCGCGCGAACTCCTTGGATTCACTGGCGATGACTTGCCAGTCTTGCGCGGTGCTTTCTTCCATGCGGGTGAAGGTGGCGCGTTCCATGCTCGTCTCCTGGTGTTGGATGAGGTGAAGGGTCAGCTGAAGGTCTTGCCCTCAGCAGCCAGTTTGGCCAGCAAAGGTGCGGGTTGCCAGAACGTTGCGTCGTCCAGCGGGTTCTGCGCAAAGCGCTTCATGCTGGCGACCACGTTGAAGAGGCCTTGTGTGTCGGCGTAGCACATGGGGCCGCCGCGGTAGGCTGGGAAGCCGTAGCCGGTGAGGTAGACCATGTCGATGTCGGAGGCGCGCGAAGCGATGCCCTCTTCGACGATCTTGGCGCCTTCGTTCACCAGTGCGTAGATCAAGCGCTGCACGATCTCTTCGTCGCTGATCTTGCGCGCTGTGATGCCTTTGCGCGCGCGCTCTTTCTCGATCATCTCGACCACGGCCTGGGACGGAATCGCGTCGCGCTTGCCGGGCACGTAGTCGTACCAACCGGCGTTGGTCTTCTGGCCGTAGCGGCCCATCTCGCACAGCAGGTCAGCGGTCTTGCTGTAGTTGAGGTCAGGCTGTTCGAGCGCGCGGCGCTTTCGGATGTACCAGCCGATGTCATTGCCAGCCAGGTCCCCCATGCGGAACGGCCCCATCGCAAAGCCCATCTTCTCGATGGCCTTGTCGACCTGCTCGGGTGTGGCACCCTCTTCCAGCAGGAAGCCGGCCTGGCGCGAGTACTGCTCGATCATGCGGTTGCCGATGAAGCCGTCGCACACGCCCGAGACCACGCAGGTCTTCTTGATCTTCTTGCCGAGTTGCATCACGGTGGCCAACACGTCTTTCGCGGTCTTCTCGCCGCGGATCACCTCCAGCAGGCGCATCACGTTGGCCGGGCTGAAGAAGTGCATGCCGATGACGTCTTGCGGGCGCTTGGTGAAGGCGGCAATCTTGTTGACGTCGAGCGTCGAGGTGTTGCTCGCGAGAATGGCGCCGGGCTTCATCACCTCGTCGAGCGACTTGAACACTTTCTCTTTGACACCCAGCTCCTCGAACACGGCTTCGATCACCATGTCGGCGTCTTTCAGGTCACCGTAGTTCAGTGTGGTCGTGAGCAAGGCCATGCGCTGGTCGAGCTTGTCTTGTTTGAGCTTGCCCTTCTTGACCTGGGCTTCGTAGTTCTTGCGGATGACGCCCACGCCCTTGTCGAGCGCTTCTTGCTTCATCTCCAGCATGACCACCGGAATGCCAGCGTTGAGGAAGTTCATCGCGATACCGCCCCCCATGGTGCCGGCGCCGATGACGGCCAGTTTTTTGATGTCGCGCACCGGTGTGTCGGCCGGTACGTCGGGGATCTTGGTGGTGGCGCGTTCCGCCATGAACACATGGCGCAGGGCGCGGCTTTCCGGCGTGAACATCAGCGCCTGGAAGGCGGCAAGCTCGAGTCGCATGCCTTCATCAAACTTCTTGTAGACAGAGTTGGCCACGGCCTCCACGCATTGCAGCGGCGCCGGGTAGTTGCGCGACATGGCGCCCACGGTGTTGCGTGCGAACTGGAAGAAAGCGTCGGGGTTGGCGTGCTGAGCCTTGAGGTTGCGCACCAGGGGCAGAGGGCGCTTGTCGGCCACGTCTGCAGCAAAGGCAAGCGCCGCTGCCATGAGATCTCCGTCGACGAGCTTGTCGAACAACTTCTGGCCAGGCGCGGCGGCGAGCACCTCGCTCTTCACCGACTCGCCGCTCACGATCATGTTCAGCGCGGTTTCCACGCCCAGTACGCGCGGCAGGCGCTGCGTGCCGCCAGCGCCAGGCAGCAGGCCAAGCTTCACTTCCGGCAGCGCCACCAGCGTGCCCGGCGACACCAGGCGGTAGTGGCAGCCCAAGGCGAGTTCAAGACCACCGCCCATGCACACGCTGTGGATGGCGGCCACGACGGGCTTGCTGCAGCTTTCCAGCGCCGAGATCACGCTCTGCAGGTTGGGCTCGGCCATGGCCTTGGGAGATCCGAATTCCTTGATGTCGGCGCCGCCCGAGAAAGCCTTGCCGGCACCGGTGAGCACGACGGCCTTCACGGCTGCGTCAGCCCGCGCTTTTTCGAGGCCCTGAGTGATGCCCAGACGGGTCTCGAGCCCCAGGCCGTTGACGGGGGGGTTGTTCAGCGTGATCACGGCAATGCTGCCGCGCAATTCGTAGTTGGCACTCATGGCGTGAACCTCAAAAATGACGACGGAAAACGAACGAACGTTCGATTCTAGAAAGCAAAAAAGCCGGCTCCTGTCCCGTCAGAGACAGTGCCGGCTTGCGGCTCAGCGGGAGATGTTAGACCTCCAACCACTCCTTGCGAATGTCCGCGTTGGCACGTAGCTCGGTGGGTGTTCCTTCGAACACCACCTGGCCATGGCCCATCACATAACAGCGCTCGGAGATCTCAAGCGCGATGGTGAGCTTTTGTTCCACCAGCAGCACCGAGATGCCGCGGCGCTTGAGCTCCTTCAAGTACATCGCCACCTGCTCCACGATCTTGGGCGCCAGGCCTTCGGTGGGCTCGTCGATCATGATCAGATCGGGGTCGCCCATCAAGGTGCGGCACAGTGTGAGCATCTGCTGCTCACCACCCGACAACACACCGGCCTCGGTGTGCTGCCGTTCTTTCAAGCGCGGGAACAACGTGTACATGTCGTCGAACGACCAACGCGGCTTCTTGTTCTTACCCTTCTCGCCGAGCATCAGATTCTGGTGCACGGTGAGCTTGGGGAAGATGTCGCGGTTCTCGGGCACATAACCTATACCGGCGTGGGCGATCTGGTAGGCCTTCTGGCCGAGGATTTCATTGTCACGCCACTTGACCGAGCCGCTGCCATGAACCAAGCCCATCACCGCCTTGACGGTGGTCGAGCGGCCCGAGCCGTTGCGGCCCAGAAGGCTCACGATTTCGCCCGGCTTCACGTTGAGAGACACGCCATGCAGCACGTGGCTCTTGCCGTAGTAGGCGTGCAGGTCTTGCAATTTCAGCATCGTCATGTTCAGTGCCCTGCAGCTTGCTGATCGGCCAGCACCGAGCCGAGATAGGCCTCTTGCACACGCGGATTGGCGCGCACGGCATCGGGCGTGTCGAAGGCGATCACTTCGCCGTACACGAGCACGGCGATCTTGTCGGCCAGGCCGAACACCACGCCCATGTCGTGCTCCACCGTGAGCAGTGTCTTGCCCACCGTCACTTCGAGGATCAGCTGGATGAAGCGCGAGGTTTCGCTCTTGCTCATGCCTGCGGTGGGCTCGTCCAGCAGCACCACGCTGGCGCCGCCCGCGATGGTGATGCCCACTTCCAACGCACGCTGCTCGGCGTAGGTGAGGTTGACCGCCGCAATGTCACGCTTTCTGTCGAGCTTGATCATCTTCATGACCTCTTCGGCGCGGTCATTGGCGTCGTGCAGGTTGGACAAGAACTTCCAGAACACGTAGCGGTAGCCCATGGACCACAGCACCGCGCAGCGGATGTTCTCGAACACCGACAGTTTGTTGAACAGGTTGGAGACCTGGAAGCTGCGCGCCAGCCCCTTGCGGCTGATCTCGAAAGGCCGCAGCCCATCGATGGGCTCCCCGTGCAAGCGGATCTGCCCGCTGGTGAGGCCGAAGCGCCCACTGATCAGGTTGAACAAGGTCGACTTGCCGGCACCGTTGGGGCCGATGATGGCCACGCGCTCGCCTTGCCGGACCTGCAGGCTGGCGCCCCGAATGATCTCGGTCTTGCCGAAGCTCTTGCGGACATCATCCAGTTCGACGGCCCATTCGCTCTTGCTTGAAACAGAGCCCTGACTCATACGCTACCTCTGCGGTGAATTTCTTTTTCGATTTCTTCCTGGATGGTTCCCCACTCCAGCGCGAACCTGCGCCGCACGATCTCGAAGATCGAATAACCAACGACGAAAACGGCCGCCGAACCGAGCCAACTGCCCAGGCTCGTGATGTTCAGCACCAGGCCAAGGAAGCGAACCTCGTCGCCGGACGCGGCTTCGAGTTGCAGGTGATACACCATCTCGATGAGGGCGGCCGCACCGACCAGCCACACCACCAACGTCGCGATCAACCCGAGGTAGCTCACCCATAAGCGGCGGAACTTGCCGAATGCGGCCACGCGCAGGTTCATCATCACCAGACTGGAGAACCCACCCGGTGCGTACATCACCATCACCATGAACAGCAGGCCAAGGTAGATCAGCCAGGCTTTGGTGATCTCCGACAACAGCACCAAGGCCAGCACCGACATCAGCGCGCCGATGATCGGCCCGAAGAAGAACAGCGCCCCGCCGAGGAAGGTGAACAGCAGGTAAGCGCCTGAGCGCGCCGCATGCACCGACTCGGCCGTGACGATCTCAAAGTTGAGCGCCGTAAGACCACCACCGATGCCAGCAAAGAAGCCCGCAATGATGAAGGCGATGTAGCGCACGACCTGGGTGTTGTAGCCCACGAACTCGACCCGCTCGGGGTTGTCGCGCACGGCGTTCAACATGCGGCCGAAAGGCGTCTGCGTCAGCATGAACATCAGGCCCGTGCAAACGAAGCAGTACACCGCGATCAGGTAGTACACCTGAATCTGTGGGCCGAAGGTGATGCCCAGGAACGACTCGCCCGACACACGGTTGCCGCTGACACCACCCTCACCACCAAAGAACTGCGGGAACATGAGCGACATGGCGAACACGAGCTCGCCCACACCGAGCGTGATCATGGCGAAGGTGTTGCCCGCCTTCTTGGTGGAGACCCACCCCAGCAAAGCCGCAATGGCGGCGCCAGCAAGCCCCCCCACCACCGGCACCAAGCTGACCGGCAGAGGCAACTTGCCTGCGCTGATCAGATTGACCGCATGGATGGCCAGAAACGACCCGAGCCCGGTGTACACCGCATGACCGAAGCTCAGCATGCCACCCTGGCCGAGCAACACGTTGTAGCTCAGGCAGATGATGATCATGTAGCCCATTTGGGACAGCACGGTCAGCGCCAGACTGCTCTTGAACAGAAGCGGCGCAACGACTAGCAACAGAGCAAAGCCGGTCCAGACGACCATGCGCCCCACGTTGAACGGTTTGAATTGAAAGTATTGTTCTTTGCTCATCATCAGCCCTCACGCGTGCCCATGAGGCCCTTCGGGCGGAAGATCAGCATCAGCACCAGCAAGGCATAGGGCAAGATGGGAGCGACCTCGGATATCTTCAGTTTGAGCACTGCATAACCAAATGTGGACGGCGAAATGTTGACGCTCAGGTTCTGCAACAAGGTCACCATCGAATGGTCAAGGGCCACTGCGAAAGTTTGCAGAATGCCGATCAACAGCGACGCCGCAAATGCGCCCGCGAGCGAGCCAAAGCCGCCCACCACGACCACCACGAAGATGATCGGGCCGACCGCAGCCGCCATGCCTGGCTCGGTGACGTAGGCATTGCCACCGATCACGCCGGCCAGCCCCGCCAGCGCAGAGCCGCCGCCGAACACCAGCATGAAAATGCGCGGCACGTTGTGGCCGAGCGACTCGGACATCTCAGGGTGCGTCAGCGCCGACTGGATGATGAGACCGATGCGGGTCTTGGAAAGCACAAGCCAAATCGAGACCAACATGAGCAGCGCGATCAGCATCATGAAGCCGCGGTACATCGGGAACTGCGTGCCGTACAGAGTGAACAGCGGGCCGTCGAGCTCAGCCGGGACGCGATAGTCGACCGGGAGACGCCCCCAGGTCAGCTGCACCAGCTCGAGCAGCACGAAGGACAGGCCGAAGGTGATCAACAACTCGGGCACGTGGCCGAACTTATGAACCGGGCGCAGGCAAAAGCGCTCGAACAGCGCACCGATCAGGCCTGCGGCCAGCGGCGCCAGCACAAGCGCCGGCCAGTAGCCGAAATACTTGGTGACGGTGAAGGCGAAATAAGCGCCGAGCATGTAGAAGCTGGCATGGGCAAAATTGAGCACGCCCATCATGCTGAAGATCAGGGTTAGCCCCGAACTCAGCATGAACAGCAGCAGCCCGAAGCTGATGCCGTTCAACAGCGATATGGTGAAGAACTCCATCGCGTCCTTTGATACATGAAAGAGAAAACAACCCGTGCACGCCAGCGTGACACCCAGAGGTCTCGCGTGACGCACAAGAGAACAAGGTCCCGCAAATAGCGGGCTAGCCTACTACCTCAAAGGGCTCCTGCAACGCAGGCAAGCGCGTCGCCAGCGATGGTGCCCGCGAGCAGTGCACAACGTAAATCATCTATGCGACACCCCACGCTAGGGACTTCCCTGGCGCAACACACAAAAGAGGCAAGCCCGTGAAGGCTTGCCTCTTTGCTACTTCGTTGCATTTGCGGCCGAAGGCGTGGCCTTCGCAGAGCAGCTCAGCGGATCAGCTGGGGCGCTTCATCTGGCACGTCGTAGGGGTGCTTGAGACATAGGGCTCGAAGACCTTTTCAGCAACCCAGGTGTTGCCAGTGCTCTCGCGAACGACCGGGTTCTTCTTGTCCGCCTTGGACCAGGTTGCCAGGTACAACGTTTGTTGCAGCTGGTGGTCAGAGGCGCGCATGGTGATCTCACCCGAGAAGCTCTTGACTGACAGGCCTTCCATGGCCTTGGCCACCTTCACCGGATCCGTCGATTTCGCCTTGGCAA
>JBBRFR010000157.1:0-8722 GCA_038241485.1 Burkholderiales bacterium | reverse complement strand
CTGGTGGACACTATTCAATGCTCGGCGCGCTGCTGATCGTGACGACCTTGCTGGCGCCGTGGGCCACCGCCGCGGCCTTGCGCATTTCGACTGAATGAACCGAGAGACAACGCCATGAACTCATCACCGCCGTTGCGGCTGTTCACGTTTGCTGCGCCTTCGCGCTTTTACCGCCTGGCGGGTGCGCTCACGCCGTGGTTCTGGGCCGTGGCCATCGTGCTCACCGCCATCGGCCTGTACATGGGCTTCTTTGTGGCACCGACTGACGCAACACAAGGCGAGTCGTACCGCATCATCTTCATCCACGTGCCTGCCGCCTGGATGTCGATGCTGCTGTACCTGGTGATGGCCTTCTGGGCCGCCATCGGCTGGGCCTTCAAGGCGCGGCTCGCCTCGATGGTGGCGCGTGCCATTGCGCCCACCGGCGCCATGTTCACCTTTGTCGCGTTGTGGACTGGGGCCTTCTGGGGCAAGCCCACCTGGGGCACCTGGTGGGTGTGGGATGCGCGGCTCACCTCCGAGCTGATCCTGCTGTTTCTCTACCTCGGCTACATCGCGCTGGTGGAAGCGATTGACGACACCCGCCGCGCCGACAACGCCGGCGCGCTGGTGGCGCTCATCGGCGCCATCAACGTGCCCATCAACTATTTTTCGGTGCAGTGGTGGAACACCTTGCACCAGGGCGCCACCATCAGTGCCACCGCCGCGCCCAAGATGGCCGCCACCATGCTCACCGCCATGCTGTTGATGACACTGGCCTTCTGGGCGTATGCGTTTGCCGTCGTCCTGACACGAACGCGGGCCATCATTCTTGAGCGCGAAAAACACGCCGACTGGGTAGCGCAGTTGGCGCAGCCAGAAGGAGTCAAGCCATGAACTGGAGCAGCGCGTCGGAGTTTTTTGCCATGGGTGGCTACGGGCTCTATGTGTGGGGCTCGTATGCCGTCACGGCAGCCTTCATGTTGACCGAGCCTGTGCTGGCGGTGCGCCGCCGGCGGCGTGCCTTGCGCGCGGCGGTTCAGCCGCAATGACAGGCCGCCTCTGGGGGCTGCTGCTGGCGGGTTTGTCACTCACCGCCCAAGCACAACCTGTGGCCCCGGCGCCAGCGGCGAGCCAAGCCGCCACCACCTTGCCGCCGGTCGAGATCACCAGCCGCCGCCCGGCCAGCCCCGCCAGCCGCACGGTGCTCACCGGGGACGAGCTGCGCACGGTGCCCGGCACCGCCGGCGACACCATGAAGGCGTTGCAAAGCCTGCCCGGCGTGGCGGTGGCCGACGACAGCAGCAGCGAGCCCGCGGTGCGTGGCTCGCGCCCCTCTGACAACGCCTACTACATCGATTTTTTGCCGGTGGGTTACCTGTTTCACGTGGGTGGCCTGGTGAGCGTGGTGCACAGCGAGCTGGTGAACCAGTTCGAGCTCTACAGCGCCGCTTTCGGCCCCGAATACGCCGACGTGATCGGCGCCGTGCTGGATGTGAACCTGCGCGCCCCACGCACCGACCGCCTGGGCGGTGTGATCAACGTCAGCCTGCTCGGCGCCGATTTCCTGGTCGAAGGGCCGGTCAACGACAAGCAGTCGTTCTACTTCGCTGTGAAGCGCAGCTACATCGACTTGCTGGTCGACACCGTGGAAGACGAAGACTCGGGTGTCATCGTCACCGTGCCGCGTTATTACGACTACCAGGGCAAGTACATCTGGAACCTGAACTCCCAGCACCAGCTGAGCTTTCACGCCACCGGTGCGTCGGATCACCTTGACTTCAAGATCCCCGCGAATTCAGGCCTCGGCACGCAGCAGCCCGCGCTGGCCGGCGACAGCGCCATCGACACCAGCTACGGCACCCAGGCCCTGGTGTGGGACGCTGACCTGAGCGGCCACATGAGCAACAAGCTCGCACTCGGCCACACGCTCGACACCAACACCAGCCTCATCGGTGACGCCCTCAAGGCCACGGCCCGCACCCACACCTGGTTTGCACGCGAGCAATTCAAGTTCAAACCCTCGGCCGATCACGAGACCTCGCTCGGCGGCTCGCTGCAATCGGTACGCGCCGAGTACGACATCAACGCGCTCAACGCACGCTGCACCGAGTACGAAGCCGAGTGCGATTTCACCAGCGCCCCGCGTGTGCAAGACACCGGCCGCATCAGCGCCCGCATCACCAACCTTTACGCCAAAAACCGCTGGCAGTTCACGCCCGAGTGGGCGCTGACGGGCGGTGTGCATCACTCACACGATGGTTACCTGGATCGCCGCTACACCGAGCCGCGTGTTGGCGCCGAATGGAAGTGGTCACCCAGCCTGCTGTTCACCGCCGCCTGGGGCCGCCACCACCAGTTCCCCGCGGGTGACCAGGTGGTGACCGGCTTTGGCAACACCGGTCTGTGGCACTTGCGCGCCACGCACGGCGTGTTGGGGGTGTCGCAGCAGCTCGACGAAGGTTGGTCGTGGCGTGTCGAGGCTTACCAGAAGACGTTCAGCGATTTCGTGGTGAGGGCACCCCGGCCGGTCAACTATCTCAACGGTGCGAGCGGCCAGGCGCGGGGCCTCGAGCTGCTCATCAAGCGGGAGCCAAAGCACAAGCTTTCGGGCTGGTTGTCACTGAGCCTGTCGAGCGCGCGGCGGCAAAACGACACAACGGGCCAGGAGTTCCCGTTCGAGTTTGACCAGCCGGTGATCGCCAACCTGGTGCTGCAATACAAACAGTCGGACCGCTGGCAGTTTGGTGCCAAGTGGAGCTACCACTCCGGGGCGCCCGACACGCCTATCGTCGGCCCCTCCGGCTTCTACCCTGATGGCCGTGTGCGCCCGGGCTACGGCGAGATCAACTCCGAGCGCTTGCCGAGCTACCACCGGCTCGACCTGCGGGTCGACTACGTCCTCTCGCCGCGCTTTCGCGTCTATGGCGAAGTGATCAACGCCTATGCGCGCAAGAACATCTCGGGCTACAGCTACAACGCCGACTACACGGTGCGCAAGGACGTGACCCAGTTGCCGTTCTTGCCGTCGTTCGGCGTCGTGGTCAAGTTCTAGGCGCGTTTCAACCACTCGCGCGGCGAGGCGCCCACCTTCTGCGCAAACACCCGCGACAGGGCCGAGGCGCTGCTGTAGCCCAGCTGCTCGGCCGCGGCCTTGAGCGAGACACCTTTGCGCAGCTCGGTCTGCACGATGGCCAGCCGCCACTGTGCCAGGTACTCGGCGGGGCCTTCGCCCACATGCGCCTTGAAGGCGGCTGCAAACGCACTGCGCGACATGCCGGCTTCTGCGGCCATGCGGGGCAGCGTCCAGGCCTCGCCGGGCCGCTCGTGCAAGGCCACCAGGGTCTTGGCCAGCAGGGGGTGTGACAGCCCGGTCAGCAGGCCGGTGGGCATGCCACTTTGTTCGGGGTGGTCGAGCAGCCAGCGCAACAACTGCAGCAGCAGCACCTCGCACAGACGATCGGCCAGCAGGCGGTGGCCGCAACGCACCTGCTCGGTCTCGGCGAAGAGCAAATCGAGTGTGTGCGCCAGCCCCGCCACCTGGGCCAAGGGCAACACCACCACCGGCGGCAGCGCGCGCGCGAGCGGGTGGTTCTCGCCGCCTTGAAACTCGACCGCGGCGCAGGTGAAGTCGCAGCCCTCGGCGGGTGCGTTGTGAAAGTAGTGCGCCAGCGGGCGCGGGTAGAACAGCAGGCTGGGCTCGCGCACCTCGATGCGCCGTGGCGCACCGCTGCGCGGCCGGTGCGTGAGCACCATCTCGCCACGCCGCAACACATGCAGAAAACCGCGCCCCGGCAGGGCGGCGTAATGCGTCACACCACACAGCGGCCCGTTGTGAAAGAGGTGGGTGCGCACCCGAAAACGCTCCAGCAGCGAGGAGAGGCGGTCCACGCTTGGGTTCGATGGGGTGGTTGGCATTTGGACGAATTGATATCAATGGTGGATTAATCTTCACCCATGGTATCGGCTTCGGGCCAACACTGGCAGGGTGCCGTTGCACACCCTTTGAACCCTCACGCAAGGAAACCACCATGTCACGCGTTCCCCTTCTCACCGCCGCCAATGCCTCGAACGACAGCAAGGCGCTGCTCGAACAAATCCACACGGCCTTTGGCGCCACGCCCAACATGTTCAAGGCGGTGGCCCACTCGCCCGCAGCGCTCAAGAGCATGTGGGGCTCTTTTGCGGCCTTCAGCAAAGGCACGCTCGACGCCCAGCTCGGCGAGAAGATCGCCGTGGCCGTGGCCGAGCGCAACGCCTGCGAATACTGCCTGGCCGCGCACATGGCGCTGGGCCGCAAGGCCGGCGCCAGCGCCGAAGAACTCGCCGCCGCACAAAATGGCGAAGCCAGTGACCCGAAAACGGCCGCTGCGCTGCGCTTTGCACTCCAGCTGGTGAACGAGCGTGGCCATGTCTCTGAGGCCGACGTGCAGGCCGTGCGCGCGGTGGGCTTTGGCGACGCCGAAGTGGTGGAGATCCTGGCCCACGTGGCGCTGAACCTGTTCACCAACTATGTGAACGTGGCGTTCGCCGTGCCGGTGGACTTTCCGGCGGTGAAGCTGCGCCGCGCGGCTTGAGCACGCTGCGGCCGTGCCGCGGGTGCTGACATGCACGCCTCATATAGTTGGCCGATGTCAGCACCCGCCACCTCAGACCTTGCTGCGCGGCCCGCACCGGTGACTCTGGCCCAGGCCTTCTGGTTCTGGTTCAAGCTGGGCTTCATCAGCTTCGGCGGCCCGGCGGGGCAAATTGCCATCATGCACACCGAGCTGGTGGAGCGCCGCCGCTGGATCAGCGAGAAGCGTTTTTTGCACGCGCTCAACTACTGCATGGTGCTGCCCGGCCCCGAGGCGCAGCAGCTCGCCACCTACATCGGCTGGCTGATGCACCGCACCTGGGGCGGCATCGTGGCGGGGGCGCTGTTTGTGCTGCCTTCGCTGTTCATCCTGGTCGCGCTGTCATGGGTCTACCTCGTGTACGGCGAAGTGCCGGCGGTGGCCGGCGTCTTCTACGGCATCAAACCGGCCGTGACGGCGCTGGTGCTGCACGCAGCACACCGCATCGGCACACGCGCGTTGAAGAACAACTGGCTGTGGGGCATTGCGGCAGCGGCTTTCGTGGCGATCTTTGCTTTCGACGTGCCGTTCCCGGCCATCGTGTTGGCAGCCGGTTTGATCGGCCACTTCGGCGGGCGCCATGCACCGCAGGTGTTCGTGGTGGGCGGGGGCCATGGCAGCGCCAACAAAGGGTATGGCCCGGCGCTGATCGACGACGACACGCCGACCCCGAGCCACGCGCTGTTTTCGCGCACCCGCTTGATGAAGGTGGTGCTGGTGGGGCTCGCCTTGTGGGGCGGCGTGATGGCCGCGCTGGTGGTGCAGTACGGTGTGGCGGGCACGCTCACACAAATGGCCTGGTTTTTCACCAAGGCGGCGTTGCTCACCTTCGGCGGCGCGTATGCGGTGCTGCCTTACGTCTACCAGGGCGCGGTGGAGCAACACCAGTGGTTGAGCGGCGCGCAGATGATCGACGGCCTGGCACT
Source organism: Burkholderiales bacterium (assembly GCA_038241485.1). Taxonomy (GTDB): domain Bacteria; phylum Pseudomonadota; class Gammaproteobacteria; order Burkholderiales; family Burkholderiaceae_C; genus Rhizobacter. The sequence continues at coordinate 3,201 of JBBRFR010000157.1, read as the reverse complement.
CGGCGAAACCACGCCCGGCCCGCTGATCATGGTGGTGGCCTTCGTGGGCTTTGTGGGCGGCTGGCTCAAGCAGGTGTTCGGCCCCGAGGCCTTGTTCGCGGCCGGTGCGGCGGCGGCCACGGTGGTCACCTTCTTCACCTTCTTGCCCTCGTTCCTGTTCATCCTGGCGGGTGGGCCGCTGGTGGAGTCGACCCACGGCAAGCTCAAGTTCACCGCACCGCTCACTGCCATCACGGCGGCGGTGGTGGGCGTGATCCTCAACCTCGCTTTGGTCTTTGCGTACCACGTGCTGTGGCCGCAAGGTTTTGGCGGGCGCTTCGACTGGGTGTCAGCGGTGATTGCGCTGGCGGCGGCGGTAGCGCTGTTCCGCTTCAAGGTCGGTGTGTTGCCCTTGCTCGCAGCCTGTGCGCTGGCAGGCCTTGCCGTCACCTTGCTGCGGCCCTTGATCGGTTGAGCGGTCCAGGCGCACGCGGCGCGGAGGCGATGCACCTCACTCGCGCGGCGGCTTGGGTGCATCGCGTGGGGGCGGGAAGAGTTCGTCGAACAAATCGTCGGGCACGGTGTTCGGGTCGTCGTTGACCTCAACGTCGTTGAGCAGATCAAAAGACGACCTGAGCCAGCGGCCCGAGCTCACCTCGGGCATGTCGATCTTTGCGGGCTCGAGCACCAGGTTGGGATCAACCCACTCGCCCAACGGCGCGTGCTCCGAGATGCGCCAGAGGAGGCGTTTTGGCATTTTCGCGGGTGCCTTGTGCTGTGCCATTCGCATTCCTCCGAAACAACGGGACAGAAAGGAATTGCGCGCGTCGCGCAAGTGCCAAATCTAGTCGTTGGGTCGAGGAAGCACACCCCTATGTGCCGAGTAGTGGAGTGTTGGGGAAGGTGAAGCGGCCCCCTCCGTTTGTGCGAGCTCAGGCTTGGAGAAAGCGCACCATCACCAGCATGCCGACCACGCTCATGCTGAAGATCAAAAAGCAGGAGACAAGCAGCTTGGCGAAGCCGTTGCTGCGCTCATGGTGGCGGCGGCGGGCGACGGGTGTTTCGGCCAAGGCGCCGTAACCTGAAAGCATCGAGTGGCCGGTGCTGCGCCCAAAGTCTGTGGGGCGCTCATCGGCGGGCTCGCTCGCCCAGTCGAAAACTTGTGTGGCTTTGAATGCGGGTTGGTGACGGCTCATGTGTGAATTGTCACGGCGGCACACAACTTGTTTCAACCCCTGGACTCGGGGCCCAGCCTCGCTTGATCAGGGGGCGCAGTGGCCAGGAGGTGGTCCCGCCGACAGGAATCGAACCTGTATTTGCCGCTTAGGAGGCGGCCGTTCTATCCATTGAACTACGGCGAGCGAGGCGCGGGATTCTATCTGGCAGCGCCCCAGCGAGCGCAGCCAGCGACACATCAAGCCACCCCCACGGAACCGGCTTTGCCGGGCCGTAGGGGGGCGCCCCGCACTCACTCCCAGCGCCAGGTGCCGATCAGGTCAATCGAGCGGTCCAGACCCGACTGCAGCCGCATCACAAACCGCTGCGCAATGCGATACGTCACCTGAAAGCTGCCGGTGCTGGTCGCGAGGTTCTGCTCATAGGCGATGTAGACACGCTTGGAGAGCTGCTTGCCCACCGACACCACGGTCTCGCGGGTGTCGCCATCGGTCTGGCGCAGGCCCAGGTCGTCGATGCCGAAGGCGCGGGTGATGGCGCCCGGCCCGCCGTCGCCGTCGCCGGCCAGCAGGGCGAAGGCGGCGCGTTGCACGAGCGCGGTGTCGGTCTTGCCCAGGCCGTCGCTGGCGCGGCCGAGCAGCAGCCACGAGAGTTTTTCGTTGTTGCTCATCTCGGGCTCGGAGAACAACCGCACGCGCAGGTTTTGCAGCGGCCCGCTGACGGCCACGCCCACACGCACGTCGAGGTTGGGCCGGGTGGCCTCGATGTCGAGCCGCATGTTGCTCGGTGCGCCGTTGAAGTTGATCACGCCACGGTCGATGACGAGCTTCTGGCCGTAGTTGGCAAAGGTGCCGTCGACCGCACGCACCGTGCCGGCCAGCGCCCACTTGCCGCCCGGGCGGCTCACGCGCAACTCGCCGCGCAGCCGGGTGTCGATGCCCAGGCCGCGCATCTGCAGGCGCTCACCCAGATTGACCAGCAGGTCGAGTGAGATGCGGTTGCCGCTGGGTGCGGCGGGGGCAGCGGGCGGTGCGTCTTGCGGGTCGGTGCCGCGGCCGGTGACGATCACGTCGTCGCCCAGGCCGGGCGAGCTGAGGCGGGTGAAATCGACCAGGCCTTCGTCGACCGTGAAGCGGCCGTCGGTCTTGACGGTTTCGCCGTCGATGGCCACTTGCGCTTCGCCGCTGGCCACGATGCGCAGGTCGACCCGGCCGAGCAGCTGGAACTTGTCGGCCACCAGCTTGAGGCGGGCGCGCCAGGTGTCGTCGAGCCTGGCGTCGCCTTCGAGCCGCACCGTGCCGCTGCCGCCACGTGCCTGGAACGTGTTGATCTTGGCGGTGGCGCCTTGCAGCGATATGTCGACCTGGCCGTCGGTGAGATTCACACCTTCGACCATGTTGCGTACGCCAATGCCGCTGCCGACGATGCTGCCGGTGTATTCGGGCGCACCAAAGCGCCCGCCCAGGGTGGCGCTGGTGTTGAGCCTGCCATCGAGTCGCCAGCCCGCGGGCACCCAGGCGCCCCAGGTGCCGAGGTTGGCGACTTGGGCTTCGAGCACACCTTGCAGCGGGGCATCGGGCGCCGGCCAGGCGTTTTGCGGCGAGGTGCGCACGACCACGGCGCCACCCAGCACGCCCAGTTGCTGGCCGGCCAGGCCGGCGGTGAAGCTCCACACACCGTCCTTGGCGTCGAGCCCGATACGCAGGTCGGTCAGCCCCAGGGCCTGGGTGCCACTTTCTTCAGTCACCGTGAGGTCGCCCTGGGTGCGCTCGAGCACGATGTCGGCGCTGAAGCTGTCGGTCTGGCGGATCACCACCTTGCCGGCGATTTGCAAGTCGCCACCCCAGCCGAAGTTGGGTTGCACACGGCGCAGCAGCGGCGCCACGGCGAGCGGCTCCAGCTCGGCTCGCATGTCGAGCTGCTGAGTGCGCACGGCCTGGCCTGTCTCCCAGTCGATGCGGTTCCAGCGCAGGCCGGCCCCGAGGATGTCGGCCCTGCCGGCGGTGACCGAGACGCGTGTGGTGGTGCCTGAACTCAGCTCCAGGC
>JBBRFR010000156.1:0-8724 GCA_038241485.1 Burkholderiales bacterium | reverse complement strand
GAGCAGTCGCTGCACCCGCGCCATTACCTCGGCCGCGGTCAGCTCCCCGAGCGCCGCGACGGCCGCCAAAGGCCTGGGCGCGAGCGGGAACGTGCCCGGCATGAGGTTGAGCAGCAAGAAGGCGGCTGCAAAACGCAGCAGCCAGACCGCCCCAAGCCAAGCGTCGCGCCGAACGGCCGGCGCCGTCAACGGCGAAGGCTCACTGCCGCACCGCCTCGAACTCGATTTGCATGTGCACCTCGTCACCCACCCAGCCATTGGCCACGGCGTAGCTCATGCCATACGCACTGCGCTTGAAGACACCACGCGCCGACACGCCCATCACATACGGCTTGCCACCGAGCGGGCCGGTGCCGATCGGCGAATCGGCGCTCTTGTTCCAGGTGGCCTGCAAGGTGACCGGTTGCGTCTTGCCGATCAGTTGCAGCTGGCCCGCGATCTCGAACGTGCGCTCGCCGGTGCGCTTGGCACTCGACGCGGTGAACACCATCTTCGGGTGCTCGGCGCTGTTGAGGAACACCGGCCCCTTCAGGTGCTCGTCGCGTTTGACGTGGTTGCTGAAGACACTGGCGGTGTCGACCTCGACGCGCAGGTCGGAGAGTGCGCCGGTGGCTTCGTCAAAGCGGTAGCTGCCACGCGCGGTGCGAAACATGCCCTGCACCTTGGCGTAGCCGATGTGCTCCACCAGGAAGCCGATGGCCAGGTGGCTCGGGTCAATCTCGTAGCGGGCCGGCTCCGCGCGGGCGCTGCCTGCGGCGCAAGCCAGCAGGGCGACGGCCATCCAGGCGCGTGACGAAGAGAAGGCAGAAGAGAGGGCAAGCTTCATGTCGATGACTCCAGCAGGTGTGCTCGCGCCTTGGCAAGCGTTCGCACGTCAACCGCAAAAGACCAGGCCAGCACCAGCAGGCTGGCCGCGGCGAGCGCCGATGAGAGCGCGTGCGGCACGATCGGCCCGAGGCAGACGATCAGCGTGGTGATCTGCGCCACGCACACCGCCTTGCGCCGCAGGCTCGGTGGCAGTGTGCCCGACAACCACGGCCACAAGCGAGCAGCCGCGACAAAGGCATAACGCATCAGACCCGCCGCCAGCACCCAGGCCCCCGCCTTGTCGAAATGCACGATCAGGCCGCACAGCACCAGCGTGAGCCAGGCATCGGTTTCCATGTCGAAGCGCGCACCGAAGTCACTGGCCAGGCCGCTGCGCCGGGCGAGTGGGCCGTCAGCCGCATCGAGCACCGCGGTCACGGTGGCGGAGGCCACGATGACCCAGGCGATGGTGTCGGCGTGCACCAGCGGCTCACCGATCACGGCCGCCAGCAAGGCCGACAGCGCCATGCGCAACAAGGTCACCCGGTTGGCAGAGCCGAAGCGTGGGTGAGGGTGCCCCCAAGGCAGACCGCGCCAAATGAGCAGCGCGCCACTCAGGTACACCACCGCGGCCTTGATGACGTAGCCCATGCCGAAGCCCGCCAGCGAGGCCACGGCCGCAGCGGCCACCACCATCAGCACGCCGAGGGCAACAAGCTCGCGCAGCGCATCCCGGCTCAGCCCTGAGGGGCTCATTGGCCGCCGCTTAAGATCACCTGCCATGACCCACCGCCTTGTGCATCGGGTCACTTTAACCGGGTCAATCCGTGCCCTCATCCCCTTCCCCGCCGGTGGTCAACGCACGTGCATGCTGGCTGGCCGAACCCGGCCGCGCCGAGTTGCGTGACGAAGCGCTGCCGCCGCCCGCACCCGGCGAGGTGCGCGTGCGCACGCTGCACAGCGGCGTGAGCCGCGGCACCGAGGGCCTGGTGTTCCGTGGCGAGGTGCCGGCCAGCGAACACCGCCGCATGCGCGCGCCGTTTCAGAGCGGCGACTTTCCGGCGCCGGTGAAGTACGGCTACGTCAACGTCGGTGTGGTCGAGCAGGGCCAGCCCGAGTTGATGGGGCGCACGGTGTTTTGCCTGTACCCGCACCAGACGCTCTACAACGTGCCGACCGAGGCGGTGCACCCGCTGCCGCCGGGTGTGCCAGCCGCACGCGCGGTGCTCACCGCCAACCTGGAGACTGCCGTCAACGCGCTGTGGGACGCCGCACCGCGCGTGGGTGACCGCATCACCGTCGTGGGCGCCGGCACGCTCGGCCTGCTGGTGGCGTGGCTGGCCGCGCGGCTGCCTGGCTGTGAGGTGGAGGTGGTCGATGTGCTGCCCTCGCGTGCACACATCGCCACGCGGCTGGGCGCTCGCTTCGTGTCGCCCGATGCGGCCACGCCCGATGCCGACCTGGTGATCCACACCAGCGGCCAGCCCGCCGGCCTGCACACCGCCCTGCGGCTCGCCGCCTTTGAGGCCACGGTGCTCGAACTCAGCTGGTACGGCGACCGCCCGGTGAGCGTGCCGCTGGGCGAAGCCTTTCATTCGCGGCGCCTCACGCTCAAGAGTTCGCAGGTCGGGCAGATCGCCACCGCGCAGCGTGCTCGGTGGGATTACCGGCGGCGGCTTGCGCTCGCCTTGTCGCTGCTGACCGACCCGGTGCTCGATGGGCTGATCACCGACAGCGCCCCTTTCAACGATTTGCCCGCTGTGTTGGCGCGTCTGGCGAGTGGTTCGCCCGACACACTCTGCCAGCGCATCGACTACTGACCCCAACTTCCCAGGAGACCCGATGTACGCCGTCAACGTGCGAGACCATTTCATGATCGCCCACAGCTTTCGCGGTGCGGTGTTCGGCCCGGCGCAGCGAATGCATGGCGCGACCTACGTGGTCGATCTGGAACTGCGCCGCCCCGCGCTCGATGCCGATGGCGTGGTGGTCGACATCGGCCTCGCGACCGAGGTGCTCAAGACCGTGCTGGCCGAGATGAACTTCCGCAACCTCGACGACGAGCCGGCCTTCAGTGGGCAGAACACCACCACCGAGTTCCTCGCGCGGGTGATCTTCGAGCGCATCGCCGTGCGCATGGCGGCGGGCGAGCTGGGGCCGCATGCCGCGGGCCTGTCACAGATGAAGGTGACGCTCAACGAGTCGCATGTCGCCTGGGCCTCGTACGAGGGCGCACTCCCGGCCGGCAGCGCCTGAACATCACGCCGATGCAACGCGCCTGCCACTTCATGATCCCCGGCGACTGGCACACGCCCACCGGGGGTTACCGCTACGACCGACGCATCGTCGAGTCACTGCGCGAGCAGGGCTGGCGGGTGGATCTGTGCACGCTCGGCGAGGGCTTTCCGTGGCCCGACGCCGCCACCCGTTTGCAGACGCAGGCCCAGCTCGCTGCCCTTCCCGACGGTGCCCTGGTGGTAGCCGACGGCCTGGCCTTTGGCGCAATGCCTGAGCTGGCGCACCGCCATGCGACGCGGTTGCGCTGGGTGGCCTTGGTGCACCACCCGCTGCACCTGGAGACCGGGTTGCACGACACAGCCCGCGACGCGCTGCGCGCGAGCGAAAGCCAAGCGCTGCAGGCTGCACGCCGCGTGGTCGTGACCAGCGAGACCACCGCGCGTGACCTCGCGCCGATGGGCGTGCCGGCCGAGCGCATTCGTGTCGTCGAGCCAGGGACCGATCGCCTGCCCGCGCCAGCCCACCGAGCAGGGGCCAACGGCAGCGTGCGCCTGCTCTGCGTCGCCACGCTGACCGCGCGCAAGGGACATGCGGTGCTGTTGCAGGCGCTCGCCGGCCTGCAGGCGCTCGACTGGTCGCTGCACTGCGTGGGCAGCGACCAGCGCGACCCGGCGACCCGCGATCAACTGCGTCGCGCCAGCATCGAACTCGGTCTCGCCGACCGTGTGCACTGGCACGGCGAGCTGGGTGAAGCGGCGCTGGCGGGTCACTATGCGGCGGCCGACCTGTTCGTGCTGCCGTCCTTCCACGAGGGTTACGGCATGGTCGTCACCGAGGCGTTGGCCCACGGTCTGCCGGTGGTGTGCACGACGGGCGGCGCCCTGGCGCAAACGCTGCCGCGCACGGCCGGCTTGCATGTGCCGCCGGGTGATGGGGTGGCCTTGCGCGACGCGCTGGCCACGTTGATCGGGCAAGCCGACGAACGAGCCCGCTTTGCCGCAGGTGCCCGCGCGGCCGCCGAACAGCTGCCAAGCTGGGCGCAAGCCGCCGCGCGCTTTGGCGCCGTGTTGGAGGAACTGGCATGAGCGGCTTCAGCGCCGCCTGGTTGCGCCAGCGCGAGCCCTTCGACACGGCAGCGCGCGCCGTGGCCGCCGAGCGGCTGCAGCTCAGCACCTGGCTGGCCGCACTGAAACCCGCCGCGGCGCCCTGGCGGGTGATCGACCTGGGCTGCGGCACGGGGGCCAACTTTCGCGCACTGGCGCCGATGCTCACCGGCACACAGCACTGGCGCGTCGTCGATCACGACGCAGAGTTGCTCGGCGCCTGGTCAGCGACACCGGGCGAGGCCAGCATCGAGCGCGTCACGCTCGACCTGGCGCGTGACCTGAAGACGCTGCACTTCAAAGGCACCACGCTCGTCACCGCCTCGGCCCTGCTCGACTTGGTCAGCGCCGAGTGGCTGCAGCGCCTGGTGACTGCGTGCCGCGGCGCGGGTGCGTCGGTGCTGTTTGCGCTCAGCGTCGACGGCCGCGCGCTGTGGGACCCGCTCGACCCGGTTGACACACTGGCCAGTGAGCTGTTCGACGCCCACCAGCGCCGCGACAAAGGCTTCGGCCCGGCGCTGGGGCCGATGGCAGCCGCCACGGCCATCGAAGGCTTTCGTGCAGCGGGTTACGCGGTGCAGTCGGCGCCGAGCGACTGGTGGATCGACGCCAGACGCGACCCGGCCGCGCTCGGCCTGCAGCGGGCGCTGATCGACGGCATCACCCAGGCCGCGATCGAGCAAGACCCGCTGGCCACGAGCGTGCTGCGTGCCTGGCAAACCCGGCGCCATGCCATCGCGGCGCGCAGCACGCTGCGCATCGGTCACCTCGACGTGATTGCCACGCCGCGCGCGATCACCCCGTGAGCGGCGGCTGCGCGGCGCGCAGGTCAAGATCCCACAGCATGTCGTCACCCAGTGCCACGCGCTGCGCAGGTGGGCGAGGGCAATCGGCCATGGTCGCCCATGGCGGCAGCTGCAAGCCGCGCCGCCCGGCACCGATCAACACCGGAGCCACCACCAGGTGCAGCCGATCCAGGCAGCCCGCCGCCATGAAGCGCGACACCGTGACGCCACCGCCTTCGACGAACAAACGTTGCAGGCCCCGCGACGCCAGTGCGGCCACGACACGTTCGGGCTGCAGTGCGCCCGTTGGGTCGAGCAAACCCTCCAGCCCCATCACCTCGGTCGCGGCACCGGCCAATGCCGCCCGAGCCACATCGGCGTGGCGCGCATCACACAGCCACAGCGTAGGGGCCTGGGCGTCGGTGAACACACGCGCGCGGCCATCGAGTCGTGCGCGGGGGTCGAGCACCACGCGGGTCGGATGAGGCCCCGGCACACGCCGCGTGGTGAGCTGCGGGTTGTCGGCCGCCACCGTGCCCGCGCCCACCAGCACCGCATCACACAAGGCGCGCAGGCGGTGCAGGTGCAGCAGGCTCTCAGCACCCGTCACGAAATAGGAGTCGCCGCTGTGCGTGGCCACGCAGCCGTCGAGGCTCTGGCCGAGCTGCGCCACGCACCAGACGCTGCCGAGCAGGGGCCGGTACAGGGCAAGCAGCGCAGCGCTGTGGGCGCTGAGACGCTGTGTGTTCAGTTCAGCTCCGTGCGCGCCCGCCGCCCGCGCACGGAGCACGTGATCCCACAGCGCTGGCCACTCAGGGGGCAGCAGGGCGTCGGGGTTCATGGCATCGATCGGTTCTGACATGCGGGCAGAAAGTGGAAAGAGCCTACAAGTCCATGAGGAATTGGCGCTAGGACGGGCCAGCGGTGGCCGGTATCCTAGGGCAGATGAGTGCCTTGACCAGCCCTTTGCGGCCACACACCGAAGAAGCCCCCCCGGCCGCCGAGTTGGCGGCCGTGCGTGTGGACCGTGCCTGCTCCGAGCTGCGCCACGGCCGCCCGATTGCCCTACAGGAGCTGGGTGACGCGGGGTGCTGCGTTGCCGCGGCCGTCGAGACACTCAGCCCGGCCCGCTTGCAGGCGCTGGCTGGGCTCGCGGGGGGCCGCTTGCGCTTGCTGCTGACGGCCGAGCGCTTGCAGGCCATGGGCTGGGCCGACGCCTCGACCCCGCGCGCACTGGCCTTCAGCTCGCCGATCACGGCAGAACAGGTGCAACTGCTCTGCGCGGTCACGCCGGGTTGTGTCGATGCCTCCTTGCTGGGCGACGCCGAGCCGGCCGGCCCGGCGATGCTGGCCGCGTTGACCCTGTGCAAACGGGCGCGCCTGACACCCGCCTTGCTGGTGGCCGAGTTGCCGGCATCCAAGAACGCCGCCCTGGAGGCGGCGCTGGTGCACCGCCTGTCGACCAACGAGGTCATGCAAGTGGCGTCGCAGCGCGCGTGGGCGCTGCAGCGGGTGAGCGATGCGCGGGTGCCGATCGCGGCGCACGACGACTGCAAGCTGGTGCTGTTCAGAGAGATCGACGGTGATGCCGAGCACGTGGCGATCATCGTGGGCCAACCGGCGCTGCACGAGCCGGTGCCGGTGCGCCTGCACTCATCGTGCTTGACCGGTGATTTGCTCGGCAGCCTGCGCTGCGATTGTGGTGACCAGCTGCGCCGCGCCATCGACCACCTGGCCGTGGCGGGCGGCGTGCTGCTCTACCTGGCGCAAGAAGGGCGCGGCACGGGCCTGGCCAACAAGCTGCGCGCTTACCGCTTGCAAGATGGCGGGCTCGACACGCTGCAAGCCGACCGCTACCTCGGTTTTCGCGATGACGAGCGCGACTTCCAGGCCGCTGCGGCCATGCTGCAGGCGCTTGGCATCGCGCGCATTCGGCTGCTCACCAACAACCCGCACAAGATCGATGCGCTGCGCGACGCCGGCATCGAGGTAGTAGATCGTGTGCCGCTGCTGGCCGAGGTCAACAGCCACAACGCACGTTATGTGCAGACCAAGCACGAGCACGCCGGGCACTTGCGCGCCGACGAATCACACGCCTGAAGCGGGCGCCGGCAAAGCCTCCACCTCGGCCAGCAATTTCACCAACTGCATGGCCAGGTGATCGAGCAGGGCCCGGCCCTTTTCGGCGCTCGCCGCCGCTGCGTTGCCGCAGGCACCCTGCGGGTTGAGGTCTTGTGTCATCCAGCCGATGCCAACTGGTTTTTCGACACCCAGCAGGCCACCCCGTGCAGCCAAGGTGCCGCCGAACGAAGGAAAATCGGCCAGCGCCTCTTGCCGCACGAGGTCGGGCCGCAGGTGCAGCAGCAGCGAGGTTTCGACGGCGCCGCCATGCAGGCCATGCGCCAGCTCGTCCACCTCGAAGAGCCCCGGCGGCACACCGAACGAAAAACTGTGCGCACGCACCACCAGCAGGCCGTGCGCCACACGCAAACGCAGTGCGGCCAAGTCCACATGGGCGCGCTGGCCGCCATGGCTGTTGAAGATCACCAGCTTGCGCACCCCGGCGCGCGCCACACCCCGCCCGACCGAGAGCCACAGGCCGAGCAAGGCCTCCAGGTCGGCGCTGAGGGTGCCGGGAAAGGCGGTGTGCTCCAGGCTGTCACCCACGTTCAACGCAGGCAGCACCAGCACCGAGGCCGACGCCGGCAGCCGGCGCAGCATCTCGTTCACCACACCCTCGTTGATGACCGCGTCGGTCGACAGCGGCAGGTGCGGGCCGTGCTGCTCGATGGCCGCCACAGGCAGCAGCGCGATGGTGCGCGCCGGGTCAATGTGTGCGAAGTCGGTGGTGGTCAGGTCTTGCCAGCGGCCCGAGGGAAGCGAGGTCGCCATGGTGGATGCCCTCAACGCGCCGAACCGGCGACCAGGTCGAAGCGGAAGAAGCGGCACTCGATCGGGCCGTTCCACATCGGCACGCGGCGCGATTCTTTCAGGCGCATCGCGCTCGGCAGCTTCATGTCGGGGCTGAGCACCCAGGCCGTCCAGCCTGCAGGGTGTTGGGTGTAGGCGCGTTTCCAGTGGGTGGCCAGACGGGGAAAGAAATCGTCGGGGGCCGACCGGTTGTCATCGCCTCGGTCTTGCGCCGAAGGCCGCGCGGCCTTGCCGGCCACGTCGATGCGCTCGCCATACGGCGGGTTGATCATCAGCGTGCCGTGCAAGCCTTCGGGCAAGGCCGGCGCGGGGCGCTCAAGCGCGTCGCCGCCGTTGAACTGGATGAACTGCTCGACGCCCGCACGCTGCGCGTTGCGGCGCGCAAAGTCGACCATGCGAAAGGCCACGTCGCTCGCAAAAATCGGCACCGCACTCGCATGAATGCGCGACTGCGCATGGCTCTTCAGGCGCTGCCATTGCGCGCGCATCTCGGCGTCGGCAAAGGGCAGCAGGCGCTCGAAGGCGAAGCGGCGTTTGAGGCCAGGCGCAATGCCGCAGGCGATCTGTGCGGCCTCGATGGCGATGGTGCCGGACCCGCAACACGGGTCGTGCAAGGCGCCGCCTTCTTCGGCTGTGCCGCGCCAGCCAGCGGCGGCGAGCATGGCGGCGGCGAGCGTTTCTTTCAGCGGCGCGTCACCCTTGTCTTCACGCCAGCCACGCTTGAAGAGCGACTCGCCCGAGGTGTCGACATACAGCGAAGCATGCGTCTCACCCAAGTGAAGCACGATCTGCAGGTCGGGCTGCTGGGTGTCGACGCTGGGGCGCTCGCCGGTGGCCTCACGCAGCAGGTCGCAGACCGC
>JBBRFR010000155.1:0-8731 GCA_038241485.1 Burkholderiales bacterium | reverse complement strand
CGCCCCTGTCAACGCTTCGCCCTGCACCTCGCGGCACACAGCGCATGACTCGGGGACGATATGACTCGCCCTGTCTTTATCGTGAGGGACTCTCACCCTTTGCTCCTTGCCGGTCTCCCGGCGCACTCAGGTCTTGCCTTTGCCTTCATCACGCCGCCCCTTTTCCCCGTCGTTGACAAATCTAGCGTGTCAGACGGATGGGGCGTTGCAAGACTGCCAACGTCAGCCGGCGTCGCCTTCAGGCCAAGGGCTTGGCTTGCCCAAAGGCTGGCGGCGCAGGCTCTGACGCTTGCAGACCAGCCTCGGCGCCGGGCGCGTCTTCACCCACGGCCACGGCTCGGCCGTTTTGCCACACCACCGCGTAGCGAACCAGCCGACGCTTGCGCTCCAAAGCCGCAGACACGGCTGCTTGCAGTGCAGCCAACAGTTGCTGCGAACTCACCTCGGGTGGAATGGGGGTTGGGCTGACAACAGGCGTGTTCATAGACCGGCCTTCTTCATCAAGTGAGCCAAGTGGTCGGGGTGGTGCACTGTGCCCAGCTCACCCTGCTGCTCGAACACCAGCTCGGGCTGGGCGCTGCTGTTCATAAAGCAGCGTGCATAAAAGCCCGGGGTCAATTCTTGCCTTTGCCCGACCACCCCGCTGAGACCGCCGTCGTGGCGGGCACCAGCGCCAATTTCGTTGTGGCGGCCCAAGGCTCGTCGCTCGTGTACGAGTGGCAACGCAGCAGCGATGGCGGTCTTTCGCATGGCGTCGTTCCGGGTGCCGCCACCTCTCACCACATGGAGGCAGATCACCAACCCGCGAACGTTTACCGGGTCATTTAGCGGCTTCACGGTCGGTCGGGCCGACATAGAAACCCAACTCTCGGTTTCTGGGCCAAGCAACAGGCTCGGCAATACCTTCAGGGCCAGGCACGGGCTCTTGAACTTCCAGCGCATCAACCATGGCCCGATCGAAGGTGCCGAGTTCGAGCGCCCGAATGGCAGCGACGCGCATTCCTTCTTCAGCGGCATGGGCTACGTCTACCCACTGCGGTGTTATCGCGGCGTGGCCCAAGTGGGAACCGAAGGCTGCGTGTTCCCCGCCGCGGTCTTGCCCCTCAATCCCGAAACCGCGGATTGTGCGTCTGCAAGTACAGCGCCGCATTGCCATACGCCGCGGGAAAGTGCCCCCACTGCTGCACCAGTTGCTGCACTTCGGGCGGCACCGGCTTCTGCGCCAGCAGGTTGGTGGTAGTCGTGGCCGAAAGAATGTCGTAGGCCGCCAGCGGCTTGCGCTCGATCAGCATGTGCTGGCCCACCAGCACGCCCAGCTCGCCGGGGCCGGTGAACTGGAACTCAAAAGCCACCCGCGTGGCGTCGAACTGCGCATCGAGCAGGTCACGCCCGAGCGTGGTGTTGCGATAACCGATTCCCGCGATCGACGCCAGCGTGGGCAGCACGTCGACCTGCTGCGCCCAGCTGTCAACCCGGTGCGCCGGCACCCGGCCGGGCGCGTAGACCAGCAGCGGCGTGTGGCCCTGGGTGATGGCCAGCTCTTGCCAGGCGCGCGGCAGGTGTGGGCCGGTCGGGCCGATGATGCCGTGGTCGCCGATGAAGGCAAACAGCGTGTTCTTGAAGTAAGCCTCTTTCTGCGCACGCTGCATGAACTGGCCCACACACCAGTCGAGGTAAGCGAACGCGCGGTACTCGGCGAGCGAGATGAAACCCTGCGCCTTCAAATCGGCCTCGCTGGGTGCGGGCGGCGCAAAACCGAGCTTCAGGTCTTCGTCGGGGATGGAATACGGCCGGTGGTTGCCGCTGGTCTGGACGATGGCGAAGAAGGGTGTCTTCTGCTCGCGAAAGAGGTCGTTGGCTTCGAGAAAGAGGTTCTTGTCGGAGACACCCCACACGTCGACGCTGGGTGACTTGAGCCGCCCTTGTTCGTAGATTTCGATGCCGTCGATGTTGGCCGTGAGCACACCGCGCACATTGGCCCACGAGGTGCTGCCACCGATGAAGTAGAACTTCTTGTGGCCCTTGAACTCGTTGACGATGCTGTGCTGGTTGGTGGCCGCCGGGTTGCGCGAGGCGGTGGATTGGGCCGACACATCGGGCATGCCGGTGACGGTGGCAAACACACCGCGCGCGGTGTGGCTGTGGGCGCTCATCATGCGGGTGAACAGCAGGCCGTCGCGCGCCAGAGCGTCAAACGACGGGGTGGCGCCGAGCGGGTTGCCGAGCGCGCCGGTCTTGTGGGCGGCAAACGACTCCAGCAGCACCAGCACCACGTTGACCGGCTCGGCGCCCGGCTTGGGCGGCACGGTGCGCAGAAACGAAATCGGCTCGCCGGGCTTCAAAGGCGGCAGGCCGACAAAGCTGCGAATGGCATCGGCATCGGGGCGAATCTGTGCGTCGTCAAGCCGTTGGGCGCGAAAGCTCCAACTGTCGCTCAGGCTTTGCAATGGGTTGAGGGCAAGCGACTGCGCAAAGCTGTGCGGCAACTCGACCGCATCACTCCAGCGCAGCGGGTACTGCGACAGCTTGCCGTGCACCACGAACACCGCGAGCACCACCACAACCGTCTCGGCGATGCGCGCGTTGCGCAACCTGATGGTCGGCGCATGGGCCAGCCGCACCCACAGCTGGGCGAACACCACGTGGCAGAGCAGCATCCACACAGTGAACCCCAGCACGATCCAGACGACGGGGTACGACTGCCACACCATGCCGGCGGCCTCGCCGGTGTCTCGCGCCAGCGAAAAGACCACCGCCGACAGGCGCTGCGCCAGGTAGGCGTAGTGCCCCGCGTCGAAGATCGCCGCTGCGCCCCAGAGCGCGGCAATGAGCATCCAGCAGACCCACCACAGGCCACGCGCATGCGGCGGGCGAAGGCGCGGGCCCAACCAAGGCAGCGCCCCCAGCAGCCACACGGCGAGCACGCTAAGAACGGCCACACGGGCATCAAACCGTGCGCCCAACCACAAGGCGCCGGCCCAGTCGGCCGCCGACAAGCCGGCCGGCGCGAACGACAGGCCAAACACGGTGCGCGACAGCGTGGCCGCCAACCACAAAACGCCCGCCATCGCGAGCGCCAGACGAAGGTGAGATCGGATCGGCAACATCGCTCAGGCGGCCGGCGTGCGGCGGCTGGCACGCCAACGTGCCAGCAGGCTGGACAAGGCCCACAGCCACAACCAGGGGTCGAGCAGCGCGTCCCACAGGTTGCCGCTGGGCAGGCGGAACACGGCAAACAACATCAGCGACAGCAGCACGGCCAAGGCGACACCCCGGTGCCGACCCTGCGCCACCGCCAGCACGGCCACCGCACCCATCAGCAGCCCGGCGATGGCCGCTTCAAGACCAAAGCCACGCGTGTACAGACCCAGGTGCAGCCAACCCACGGTGTCGGCATACAACACTGCGCCCACCACCACCAAGGCTGAGGCCAGCGCGGTGGGCAGCACGCGGTAGCCGGTAGCACCTTGTGCGTTGACCCAGATCGTCATCGCACAACAGGCCACCAACAAGCCGCTCGGCGCCTGGAAAGCAAGCCCCAGCCAGTACGCCGGTGACAGCGGGCCAGGCACCGCACACAGCACGAAAGCCAGCACCAGCCAGCCGACCGCCAGCGCCACCGGAAACGGGCGTCTGCGCGCCAGCAGGCCCACACCGCAGGCGGCCAGCACCATGCCCCAGGCGAAATGCGCCCACATCACTTGCAGACCGAGCCAGGGCAGGTTCACGGTGCGCCCTCCGCCAAACGAATGTCGTAGACGTGGTGCGCAATGGCGCTGCGCTGCTGGGTGTAGGTGACGTGCAGCTGATCGCCGATCTGCACCACGCTCGGGTACGAAAACTCATCGCCCTGCACCCCGCGGCGCACGTCGAGCGCAGGGGCCCAGCTCAGTGCGTCGGTCGAGGTCGACAAGCGCAGCCACTGGCGCGGTGAGCCACCCGCCACCGCGTCGTTGTGCAGCAGCACGTAGCCGCCAGTGCTCAGCTGCAGGCCGGCGAGCGAGTTGTCGGCGTTGGCGATCGCTGCCGCCGGCTCGTCTTGCCAGCTCAGGCCGGCGTCGCGGCTCACGGCCTGCTGCACACGGCGCTGCGGGCCGTGGTCGCGCATGACCGCACGCAGCTCGCTGCCCGACAACGGCAGCAGCGCCGGCTGCAAAGACGTGCGCGCAGTGCCGATGCGCTGCACGTGGCGCGGCTCGCCGCTCGCGTCGAACGAGATCGCCAACGGGTACTTGTTGCCCAGCTCGAAGTACGCAGGCAACAACCAGCCCCCATCACTCAAGCCCACCGGCCGCGTGCGCACCAGCACGCTGGTGTTCCACAGCGGGGTGAGCGGCAACAGGCGTGTGACGGCGAAGCTCTGGCCGCCGTCATCCGACACCAGCTGCGCCACGCGTGAAGCGGCCCAGCCGCCCAGGCCGGTCGCCACCAGGTAGAGGTGCACCCGGCCATCGGGTGCGACCCACAACACCGGGTTGCCGATGCGCCGCACACCCAGGTGCAGGGCGCGGCCGAGCGAGTCGCGGTCGACCACCGCCTGCGGCGCACTCCATTGGCCAGCACGAAAGCGCGCCACATAGAGGCGCACGTCGGGTGCACTTTCGCGCTGCCCGGCCCACCAGCAAGCCAGCAGCTCGCCATTGGGCAAGGCAGCCAGGGCGCTGGCATGTGCGGCCGGCACCCCGGGCGGTGTGGGCAGGGTGCCCACACTGCGCTCGACCAGCGTGAAGGCGCGCGCAGGCGCGGGCGCTGCCACCAGCGACACAACAGCCGGCACCGGCACACCGTCAAAGCGGCGCCACTCGGCCACCGCGCTGACCACGAGGCCGCCCAGCGCCACCACCAGCCATGCCTTGGCAACCCCGCCCGAAACCCCGCCCGATTGTTTGAACACCGTGCTTGTGCGCCCTGTGGAAACCCGGGCGATTGTGACAGCGGCCCCGTTCGACGATCTGGCGCAGAATGACGCAGCCCGGCCGGGGGCGGTTGCAGCCGCCCGCACCCTCGCCGCAGGACAAGGAGACACCATGGATCGACACGCTGCGAGCTCATTGCCCGCTGGCACGCGGCCTTTTGAGGTGGCGCACGGCCCGGATCACCTGCAGACCATCGAGCAGTCGCACCAGCGCTGCCGCGCCATGGGCCTGGCGGAAAACGCGATCCCCGAGCTGAACCCGGTGTCGGCTTACGGTGCACGCCAGATGCGCGAGCAGCACCAGCGTCTGCTCGAACACGCCACGCCGGTGATGGAAATGTTGTGCGAGCAGATTCTCTTCACCAAGAGCATCGTGGCGCTGGCCGACGCGCAAGGCAACACGCTGCAGGTGATCGGCGACAACGGCTTTCTGGAGCGCGTGCAGCAGGTGGCACTGTCGAGCGGCGTCAACTGGGCCGAGTCGAGCAAGGGCACCAACGCAGTGGGCACGGCGCTGTTCACCGAAGCGCCCACGCTGGTCCATGCACAAGAGCACTTCTTGGCGGCCAACCGTTTCCTCACCTGCTCGGCCTCGCCGATCTTCGACCACGCCGGGCAGATGATGGGCGTGCTCGACGTGAGCGGGCACCAGCTCTCGTACCACCCGCACACGCTGGCGATGGTGGCCATGTCGGCGCGCATGATCGAGAACCACTGGTTCAGCGACAAGTTCCGCCACGGGCTGCGGCTGCACTTCCATGCCCGGCCCGAGATGCTGGGCACCATGCGCGAGGCCATGGTCGCGTTGTCGCCCGAGGGCGAGATCCTGGGCGCCAACCGCAGCGCGCTGGAGCAGCTGGGCCTGAACGTGCCGGCGCTGCGCAAGCTGGGCCTGGAGGCGGTATTCGGCACCACCATCGGCGCCATTGCCGACCACTGCCGTCACCGGGCTGAGGCGCCGATGCGGCTCTACCCGCAACACGGCGGCCAAGTGAGTGACCCGCTGTTCGCACGCGCCTTGTTCAACTGGCCGACCTTCTGGCCCTCGGTCTCACTGCCCCCCGGCGTGGCCGTGCCGCGGGCCGCCCAAGCGGTGACGCCACGACCCGCGCTGGCGGTGGTCGCCGAGCCGCCCGCGGACAACCTGGCAGCCAACAGCAACCCCACCCTGCAAGCACAAGAGATGGCGGCCATTCGCAGCGCGGTCGACGCCGCTGGCGGCAACATCTCGCGCGCCGCGCGCCAGCTCGGTGTGGCACGCAACACCATCTACCGCAAGCTGCGTGCGGCCGAAGCCGCGGCTTGACGCCCGTTTCGGGCCGCTGCATCGCTAAGATCGGCGCATGACCGAGCCCGTGCCGGATGTGAACCCCACCGCGACCCGCGCGCCGGCATCGGCGCGCACCCCGGGCCATCCGGCCACGCCACGCACCCACGCCGCGCTCATCGCGCGGCCCGATCTGGTGGTCTGCAACGACTGCAGCGCGGTGCATGAGCGCATCCCCCTCGCGCGCGGCACCGTGGCGCGCTGCCGCCGCTGCAACGCCTTGCTGGGCCGCGCCCACCCGATGCGGCTTGATGCCTCGCTGGCCTTCGCCATTGCCGCGCTGCTGCTCATCGTCATCGGCAACACCGCCCCCATCGTCACGCTCGACCTGCGCGGCGTGATGACCCAAGCCACGCTGCCGCAGGCCATACGCGCCACCTGGGAGGCCGGCCAGCCGCTGGTGGCGCTGCTCACCGCCGCCACAGCGCTGGTGTTCCCGCTGTGTTTCACCGTGATCAGGCTCTACGTGCTGGCCTCGCTGCTGCGCGGGCAGGTGCCGCGCGCGTTTGTGCCGGCGATGCGGGTGCTCGGTTTCGTCACCCGTTGGGGCATGGTCGAGGTGTTCATGATGGGCACGCTGGTGGCCGTGGTGCGTGGCGCCTCGCTCACCAGCGCCACCCCCGGGGCGGGCCTGTTTGCCTACGCCGCGTTGACTCTGCTGCTGACCTCGATCACCGCCGCCGGCACCCACTCGCTGTGGAAGCTGGGCCGCGAGCTGGGGCCTGAACGATGAACGGCGAGCGCATGCAAACCGGCGCACAGATCGGCTTGTTCGGCTGCCGCAGCTGCGGCCAGGTGTCGCAGCCTGCGCAACCGGTGCCTGATGGCACCCCCCTGCACTGCCCACGCTGCGACACCGCGCTCAACCACAAGTTGCCGGCCAGCCTGCAGCGCACCTGGGCCTACACACTGGCGGCCTGCATCTTGTACATACCGTCCAACCTGCTGCCCATCATGTCGACACGCAGCGTGTTTGGCGACGGGCAACACACCATCCTCGGCGGCATCGATGAGCTGCGCGCTTCAGGCGCCTGGCTGCTGGCGCTGATTGTCTTCGTCGCCAGCATCGTGGTCCCGCTGTTGAAGATCGGCGCGCTAATTTTGCTGGCCACCACCGCACAGCGCCGCTCGCGCTGGAAGCAGCTGGAGCGCACCCAGATCTACCGCATGATCGATGCGGTGGGCCACTGGTCCATGCTCGACGTGTACGTGGTGGTGCTGCTGGTGGGCACCTTCAGCTTTGGCGCCCTGGGCAGCGTGCAACCTGGGCCGGGGTTGCTGTCATTCGGCGCCGTGGTGGTGCTGACCATGCTGGCCGCGGGCAGCTTCGACCCCCGATTGATCTGGCCTGAAGAAATAGAGACAACGCCCACTGATGACTGACGAAACCGAACCCGCCGCGCTGCCGCCCGCCCCCGTCACCCGCAAATGGCGCGGGCCCTCGCTGGTGTGGCTGGTGCCCATCATTGCGCTGGCCGTCGGGGCGTCGCTGTTGATCCGTGCGGTGCTCTCCACCGGCCCGCAGGTGACGATCGAGTTCAACTCGGCCGATGGCCTGCGCCCCGGCAAGACCGAGGTGCGCTACAAGGAGGTGGTGGTCGGCCGCGTCGAAGCCTTGACGCTGAGCAAAAAGCGCGACCGGGTGCAGGTGTCGGTGCGGCTTGACCGCTCGGTCTCCAACATCGCCGTCGAAGACACCCGCTTCTGGGTGGTGCGCCCGCGCATCGACACCGCCGGCGTGAGCGGCATCGAGACACTCTTCTCGGGTGCCTACATCGGTGTCGACGCCGGGGTGTCCGAGGTCCAACGGCGCAACTTCGTCGGCCTCGAAGCGCCGCCTTACGTGCTGCGCGGCGAGCCCGGCCGTGGCTTCGTGCTGCGCACCGAAGACCTGGGTTCGCTCGACGTCGGTTCACCGATCTTCTACCGCCGCAACCGCGTGGGCCGGGTGGTGGGCTACAAGCTCGACCCGCAGATCGACGAGCTGTCGGTGCAGATCTTCATCGAGGCGCCGTTCGACAAGCTGGTCAACAGCCAGACCCGCTTCTGGAACGCAAGCGGCGTGGAGGTGTCGCTCAGCACCAATGGCCTGAGCATCAACACGCAGACCCTGGCCTCGGTGCTTTCGGGCGGCGTGTCGTTCGAGCGCCCGGCCGGCTCGCACGGCATGCCCCCCGCACCCGACGGCAACCGCTTCGAGCTGTTCCCCGACCGCAAACGCGCGCTCGCCCCACCCGACGGCCCGGCGCAGCGGGTGCGCATGGTGTTTGACCAGTCGACCCGCGGCCTGTCGATCGGTGCACCAATCGACTTCCTGGGCATCGAGATCGGCTCGGTGAAAGCCATCCGCCTCGACTACGACGCCAAACGCAAACGTTTCCCGGTGGAAGTTGAGGCCGACATCTACCCGACCCGCTTAGGCGCCGTGCGCGAGGCCTTGCGCGAGAGCGGCGACAACGAATCCACGCGCGACGTAACTCTGCTGAAGC
>JBBRFR010000154.1:0-8738 GCA_038241485.1 Burkholderiales bacterium | reverse complement strand
CGTTGATCGAGCTGTCTTTCTCGATGAACAAATCGCGCTGCGGCACATAGGCCTCGGGCTGGTAGTAGTCGTAGTAGCTGACGAAATTCTCGACCGCGTTCTTGGGGAAGAACTCGCGGAACGCGCTGTAAAGCTGCGCGGCCAAGGTCTTGTTGGTCGCAAACACGATCGCCGGGCGGCCCAGGCGCGCGATCACGTTGGCCATGGTGAAAGTCTTGCCGGAGCCCGTCACGCCCAGTAGCGTCTGGTACATCAGGCCGTCGTTCACGCCCTCGACCAATTGAGCAATCGCGGTGGGCTGATCGCCCGCCGGGGGGTACGGCTGAAACAACTGAAACGGCGAATCGGGAAAGCTTACGAACACACCTTGCGCAGGTGCGTCGGCAACAGGAGCGTCGGACAGGTCAGCCATGGCGGATAAAATCCTCGGGTTTCCCCGCAAGTGGGGCGCACTGGGTAAACATCCAGGGTAGCCCAAAAATCTCTTCCGCTCTACTGACAAGGACTGTCCATGACCTCGCTGTTCGCCGCCGTTGAAATGGCCCCCCGCGACCCCATCCTGGGCCTCAATGAACAGTTCAACGCCGACCTCAACCCCAACAAGGTCAACCTCGGCGTCGGCGTCTACTACGACGACAACGGCAAGCTGCCATTGCTCAAGTGCGTGCAGCAGGCTGAAAAGCAAATGATGGAGACGCTCACCCCGCGCGGCTACCTGCCCATCGATGGCATCGCGGCCTACGATAAAGCCGTGCAAGGCCTGGTGTTCGGTGCCGAAAGCGCCGCCGTCAAAGAAGGCCGCATCGCCACCGTGCAGGGCATCGGTGGCACCGGCGGCCTGAAGATCGGCGCTGACTTCCTGAAGCGTGTGAACCCCACGGCCACCGTGCTGATCAGCGACCCGAGCTGGGAAAACCACCGCGCGCTCTTCACCAACGCGGGCTTCCCGGTCGACACGTATCCTTACTACGATGCTGCCGAGCGTGGCGTCAACTTCGACGGCATGCTTGGCGCGCTGAATGTGGCGCCGGCCGGCACCGTCGTCGTGCTGCACGCCTGCTGCCACAACCCGACCGGCTACGACATCACCCCCGCCCAGTGGGCGCAGGTGGTGCAAGCCGTCAAGGCCAAGAACTTGGTGCCCTTCCTCGACATGGCCTACCAGGGCTTTGGTGAAGGCATTGCCGAAGATGGCGCGGTGATCGCGCAATTCATCGACGCCGGGCTCGACTTTTTCGTCTCGACCTCGTTCTCCAAGAGCTTCTCGCTCTACGGCGAGCGTGTCGGCGCGTTGAGCGTGGTCTGCGTCAGCAAAGAAGAAGCAGGCCGTGTGCTGAGTCAGCTGAAGATCGTGATTCGCACCAACTACTCCAACCCGCCCACACACGGTGCGCAAGTGGTGGCCATCGTGCTCAACACGCCGGCTCTGCGCACCCTGTGGGAAGAAGAGCTTGCCGGCATGCGCGTTCGCATCAAGCAGATGCGCACCGCCCTGCTTGAGAAACTCAAAGCCGCTGGAGTGAAGCAAGACATGAGCTTCATCACCCAGCAAAAAGGCATGTTCAGCTACTCGGGTCTGAACAAAGACCAGATGCAGCGCCTGCGCAGCGAGTTCGGGATCTATGGCGTTGATTCGGGCCGCATTTGTGTGGCCGCGCTCAACAGCAAGAACATCGACGCCGTTGTCAGCGCCATCGTCAGGGTGAGCTGAGCGCGCAGCAGGGTGTCGCGCGAGCGACACCATGGATGTTGACAATGCACACATTAGGTGCAAATCACGGTGCTTTTCGGGGTTTTTACTCGCGCGGCTGGCTGCACCATCGGGGCCAGTTGCCTAGAATGTTGCATCGCACCAACTTGCGTCACAGTCAGACACCCTGGCTCCTTGAGGAAACCCCATGCTGTATCAGCTCTATGAAACCCAACGCGCGCTGATGAGCCCGTTTTCGGAGTTCGCAAGCGCCTCGTCCAAGCTGTACAACCACCCGCTGTCGCCGTTCACGCACACGCCAATGGCGCACCGCGTGTCTGCCGGGCTCGACCTGATGCACCGGCTGGCCAAGGAATACGAAAAGCCGCAGTTCAACATCACCTCGGTGAAGGTGCGAGACATTGACGTGGCGGTGCAAGAGCAAGTCGCCATCGAGAAACCCTTCTGCCGCCTGCTGCGCTTCAAGCGTTTCACTGACGACCTGCCTCTGCTGTCGGTGATGAAGGAGCAGCCCACCGTGCTGGTGGTCGCGCCGCTGTCAGGCCACCACTCCACGCTGCTGCGCGAGACCGTGCGCAACCTGCTGGTCGACCACAAGGTCTACATCACCGACTGGACCGACGCCCGCATGGTGCCCACCGCGGCCGGCCCCTTCCACCTGGACGACTACATCGCCTACGTGCAGGAGTTCATCCGCCACATCGGCCCCGAGGCGCACGTGATCTCGGTCTGCCAGCCCACCGTGCCGGTACTCGCCGCCGTCTCGCTGATGGCCAGCGCAGGCGAGTTCACGCCGCGCACGATGACGATGATGGGTGGCCCCATCGACGCCCGCAAGTCACCCACGGCGGTGAACAACCTGGCGATGAACAAGAGCTTCGATTGGTTCGAGAACAACGTGATCTACCGCGTGCCGGTCAACTACCCCGGCAATGGGCGGCGTGTGTACCCGGGCTTCTTGCAGCACAGCGGCTTCATCGCGATGAATCCTGATCGCCACATGAATTCGCACTACGACTACTTCATGGATCTAATGCGCGGTGAAGACGAAAGCGCCGACTTCCACCGCTCGTTCTACGACGAATACAACGCCGTGCTCGACATGCCGGCCGAGTATTACCTCGACACCATCAAGACGATCTTCCAAGACTTCGCCCTCGTCAACGGCACCTGGGTGGTAGACGGCAACCTGGTGCGCCCGCAAGACATCACCACGTCGGCTCTGCTGACCATCGAAGGCGAACTCGACGACATCTCCGGCGCCGGCCAAACCCGTGCGGCGCACGACCTGTGCACCGGCATCCCCAAGTCGCGCCAGTTCCACTACGACGTGGAAGGTGCAGGCCACTACGGCATCTTCTCGGGCCGCCGCTGGCGCGAGCTGGTGTACCCGGAAGTGCGTGACTTCATTGCGAGCCATGAGTCGGCTCCGCGTGCCGCCCAAGCCACCAAATCTGCCGTCAAACCTGCCGCCAAACCTGTTGTCAAGCCAGCAAAAGCCAAGAAGGCCGCGCCCGCCCGCAAACGCGCGCGCTAAGCTGCCGGGGTGAACCGCCCTGACCTGACCGACGCCCTCGACCGTGCACTGCCTCAAACGCAGTGCACGCGCTGCGGCTACCCCGACTGCCACGCCTACGCACACGCCATCAGCGAGGGTGGGGCCGAGATCAACCAGTGCCCACCCGGCGGTGCCGAGGGCATTGCCCGCCTGGCACTGATCACCGGCCGGCCGGTGATCCCTCTCAACCCCGACCACGGCCATGAAGGCCCGCGCCAGCTCGCGGTGATCGACGAGGCCTGGTGCATCGGCTGCACGCTGTGCCTCGCGGCCTGCCCGGTCGATGCGATCGTCGGCGGCGCGAAGCGCATGCACACCGTGATCGACCCGCTGTGCACTGGCTGCGAACTGTGCATCCCGGTGTGCCCCGTCGATTGCATATCACTCGTCAACGTCACTGGCCAACAAAGCGGCTGGCAGGCGTGGAGCGAAGCGCAAGCGGCCGAGGCCCGCCAGCGCTACGCCTTCCATGTGTTTCGCGAAAAACGCGAGGAACGCGAGCGCAATGAGCGACTCGCATCGGCGCGCGTGCGCCAGACACCCTCCCGTTGAGCCCGCGATGGTGCGCAGCATGCGGGCCCATTGAACTTGTTTTCTTTTGCAACGAAAGGCACCCGTGGCTCATGCAATGAGGCTGTCCCGCGGGGTTTTGAACCGCAACTGTTGGCCGCAGAACACATACAGCGGCAAGTAGCAGCAGCAGTCGCAATCGACAGGCAAGAAAAAGCGCCACTCTTGCTGGCCGTGCAGCGGGTTGGCGGTGGTGCCGAACCATAAACGCTGAGCTTTTTCACCTTGTAGAAGACCGCGCCCCGCCGTGGCCTCACCGCGCCAGCATGAGTCGGGGCCGCTTGGCAAGGCATCCGCGCCTACACCCTGATGGCGCATCGGCCTACAACGAAGCTACGCCATTTCTTGATAACGTAAACGATACGCAATTGTGTGCCGGTCTGGCCCGAATGTTGCACCTCGTCAGTTGTCAAAACGGCCCCTTGGGAGAGCTGTCATGAAAGTCGCCTCGTATATCTCTGGTGTTCGGCGGTTCAGCGAGCGTTTCGGTTCGCCCGCCGCGATTCTTGATGCGTTCAACCTGCGCTTTAACCAGCTCGCGGCGCTGATGCTGCTGTTGGCGCTGAGCCCTCTGATGTTGCTGGTCACCTGGCTCACCTGGCGCAGGGATGGCGCGCCGATCTTCTTCGCCCATTACCGCGTGGGCCGCGGCGGCAAGCTCTTTCGTTGCCTCAAGTTCCGCACCATGTACCGCGAGTCCGAGCAGATGCTCGCCGATCTGCTGCGAGACAGCGCCACCGCACGCGAAGAATGGCAACGCGACCAGAAACTGACAAACGACCCGCGCATCACGCCGGTCGGGCATTTCCTTCGTCGCACCAGCTTGGACGAGCTGCCACAGCTGATCAATGTGCTGCGCGGCGAGATGGTGCTGGTCGGGCCTCGGCCGATCACGGTGGCCGAACTCACGCGCTACGGCCGGGTTCGCTGGCATTACCTGAGCGTGCGACCGGGCATCACCGGCCTCTGGCAGGTCAGCGGCCGCAACGACACCACCTACGAGGAGCGCGTGGCGCTCGACCGCAACTATGTGGAGCATCGCTCGCTCTGGCTCGACCTGCAGATCCTGTTCAAAACCGTCGGCGTGGTTTTGTCTCGCGACGGTGCACGCTGAGTGCCGACACGCGACACGCCAGCAATGACAACCAACGGTTCGACACCATCGGGGGTGAACATGATCGGCGGGGAGTGCTTGCCCGCGACACCCTCCGAATTCAACGCGGCAGCGGGCAAAGTGGTCCACCTCGTGGGGTTCGTGAATGACGATGTTTTCAGCTTTCTGGAGCCCGCGGCGTCGGCGTTTGCAGATGCCGGCATGGAGCAATCGATCGTGTTCGCGTACAGCCCGCAACTGCATCGCCTGTTGCCCCGCATCCACGCGTCGGTGCGCATCGTCGTGGCGCCGCCCACCCACAACCCGCTGAGGCGCTGGGCGTGGACCCTGGCAGCCTTTCGCAACGAGCTGAAGAAAGGGGCTCCTCAGGGAGTGCACCTCTATGGTGGGTTGCCGCGCTTGATCGGTGCGTGGATGGCACGTCGCGCTGGCATCACGGTCGCGCTGCACCACTCGCCGTACAAGCTTGCTGCCGCCCCGTCCGGCGTGAGCCCAACCGCAAGCAGCGCGCAGCAATCCTTGGCGCATGTGGAGCGGCCGCTGAGCCCGGATTTCTTCGCTGTGCCACGCAATGAAGTGCGCCGCCCCTTGATCGTGACCGGAAGCCACACCAGCTGCGCCCGCAGCGCCGATCTCTTCGCGCAACTGGCCGTGCTGCTGGGCGGTGAAGACCTGGGGCTCTCCTTCAACTGGGTCGGCGCCATCGACGACACCAGCCGCTTGCGCCTGAAGGCAGCTCATGTAGGTGTGTTTCCCGCGAACACTGCGGGCGAATGGGCCTCCCGTCTCGCCGCGGGCTGGGTCTACCTGGCTCCCGGCGGCGAACATGGGTTCCCATCCTTGCTGGTCGAGGCCATGGCCGTTGGGCTGCCTTGCGTGGCAGTGGACACACCCGACCATCGCCGCGTCGTCCGCCACGGCGAAAATGGCTACCTCTGCCGCACGGCGGAAGAAATCGTCAACTGCATCGCGCCGCTGATCGACTCCGCGGAGCTGCGCCAAAAGATCGGCCAAGCCGCGCGCCGGGAAATCGAAGAACGTTTCGACCCAGCGCGCTTTCGTGACGCGCTGTTTGCCGCTTACCAGCTGCCGCTCAAGACACCCCACCCCGCATGAGTGCCATGCGTGCTTCCACACACAAGGTCTGACACCCATGTCTTTCTCCCGTCTCATGGTGGTGATGCGCGCTCGCTGGCGCGCGGCCCTGCTGGTGATCGCCAGTGCCGTGGCTCTGGCCGTGTTGCTCAGTGTGCTGCTGCCTCGCCAGTACCGCGCCACGGCATCCGTGCTGGTGGACATGCGCTCGCCCGACCCGCTCATGGGCACCGTGCTGGGCACCTCGCTCATCTCCGGCTACATGGCCACGCAGATGGATGTGGTGCAGAGCGAGCGTGTGGTTCGGCGGGCCATCGACTCGCTGGGCCTGGCGCAAGACCCCGCCTGGAAGCAGCGTTGGCTGAAAGACACCCAAGGCGAAGGTGAATTCCAGAACTGGCTCACAGAAGAGGTGCAGCGCAAGCTCGACCTCCAGCCCACCCGCGAGTCGGGCGTGATGTCGATCATCTTCACCGCCACCGAACCGGGGACCGCGGCGGCCGTGGCCAACGCCATCGTCAAGGCCTACATCGAGACCACCCTGGATCTGCGTGTCGAGCCGGCCAAACGCTACAACGACTTTTTCGACGAGCGTGCGGTGCAGCTGCGCACAGCACTCGAAGAATCCCAGGCCAAGCTCTCCCGGTTTTTGCAGAGCAACGGCATCGCCGCCTCAGACGAGCGCATCGACGTGGAGAGCCTGCGGCTTTCCGAGCTGTCGTCTCAGTTGGTGGCCTTGCAGTCGATGAAGGCCGAATCGGGCAGCCGCGAGCAAATGGCCAGCGTCAGCTCCGACAAGATGTCCGAGGTCTTCAACCACCCCGCGGTGGCGGCGCTCAATGCCGAACTCTCGCGCCAGCAGGTCAAGCTGGGCGAGCTGCGCCAGCGCCTGGGCGCCCAGCACCCGGAGGTCAAGGAAACCGAGAGCAGCATGACCGAGCTGCGCACGCTGCTTGAAGCCGAAAAGCGCCGCGTCTCGTCGGGCCTCGTGGCCAGCAACCAGATCACGACCTCGCGCGAGGCGCAGATCCGCGCCCTGCTGGTCGAGCAACGCGCCAAGGTGCTGCGCATGAAGGGCCAGCGCGACGAAGCCAATGCCTTGCAGCACGACGTGGACAACGCGCGCAACGCCTACGACGCCGTCTTCCAGCGGGCCCGCCTGACCAGTCTGGAGAGCCAGATCACCCAGACCAACGTCTCCATCCTGAGGCAGGCCTCTGCCCCGATCCGGCCCGCCTCACCCAAGCTGTGGCTCAACGTCTCGGTGGCGCTCGTGCTGGGCCTGCTGCTGGCCATCGCCACGGTGATGCTGCGCGAGATCAGAGACCGCCGCCTGCGCACCGTCGAAGACGTGGTCGAAGGGCTGCGGCAGCCCTTGCTGGTGATCCTGCCCAAGGCCAGCGGCCCTCGTTTGCTGATGCACCCGAAGGCCAGCCCCCTGAAGACCCGTATCCTGGGCAGCTTCGCCCGCCCGGCCCGATAGCACCTGTCAACCCCCGCCCACTCACCACAAGACCTTGACCCGACCTATGTCTCTTCCACCTGGCCAGACCCCGACCCGCGCTCTTGAGAGCGAGCAGGCTGGCGCCGCCAGCGTGCTCGACCGCTCCATGGGCGACCTGCTGCGCAAGGCATGCGGGCTGTCGCAGGCGGAGGTGAACCAGATCGCCGCGTACCAGCAAGAGAGCGGCATGCGCTTCGGCCAGGCAGCCGTCGCGCTCAAGCTGGCCAGCGATGACGATGTGCTGTGGGCGCTGTCGCAGCAGTTCCACTATCCCTACGCACCGCAGGGGCGAAGCGATCGTTACCCGGAGCTGGTCGCAGCGGCCGACCCGTTCAGCCCGGAGGCCGAGGTGTTCCGCGATCTGTGCAGCCAGGTTTCAATGAACCACGTCAGCGGGCCGGCAGGCCGCAGCCCGCTGGCGCTGAGCGTGGTCAGCCCCGATGTCGGCGACGGCAAGACCTTCCTCGCCGCCAACCTGGCGGTGGCGTTCTCGCAGGTGGGCGGGCGCACGCTGCTCGTTGACGCCGACATGCGCACGCCGCGCCAACATTCGGTGTTTGGTGTCAGCAGTGCCGTCGGTCTGAGCACGGTGCTCGCCGGGCGGGCCGAGGCGAACGTCATTCAAACCGTGCCCGATCTGCCCAGCCTCTTTGTGATGCCCGTCGGCAGCGTGCCGCCCAACCCGATGGAGCTGCTGCAACGCCCCGCGTTCGCCCTGCTGATGCAAGAGCTGCTGAGCAAATTCGACCACGTCGTGGTGGACACCCCGGCATTCGTGCGCGGCGCCGATGCGCGGGTGATCGCCGCCCGCTGTGGCGCCTCCATCGCGGTGGGCCGCCAAGGCACCACCCGCATGGACGCCATGGACAAGCTCATCGGTGCAATGAACTCCGGGCGAAGCCGCCTCGCCGGTGTGGTGATGAACGCGCACTGACTCTCGTGCCTGCGCGTGACACCTTCGGCATGACGCCCGCCCAAGAGAGCGCCAGCACGATCGAAAGCCCCTGGTGGATCACCCCCCATGGGCTTGCACTCGGGTTTCTGATTCCAGTGCTGATCCTCGTCGCCGCCGCAGGCCGAATGAACTTTCCGGGCTTGACCGTCAGAGGCCACATCTTCCTCAACGATGGTTATGTCTTGATGGCCACGCTGATCCTGGTGTGCATTGCCGTGGCGGGCTGGGTCG
>JBBRFR010000153.1:0-8747 GCA_038241485.1 Burkholderiales bacterium | reverse complement strand
CATGAGCAAGCCCGAGGGCTACCGCAAGGCCCTGCGTTTGATGAAGACTGCCGAAAAATTCAAGCTGCCGGTGTTCACCTTTGTGGATACGCCGGGCGCTTATCCGGGCATCGACGCCGAGGAGCGCGGCCAGTCCGAGGCGATCGGCCATAACCTGTACGTGATGGCAGAACTCAAGGTGCCGCTGATCGCGACCATCATCGGCGAAGGCGGCTCCGGCGGCGCGCTGGCGATTTCGGTGGCCGACCAGGTGGTGATGTTGCAGTACTCGATTTATTCGGTGATCAGCCCCGAAGGCTGCGCCTCCATTCTCTGGAAGACTTCGGAAAAAGCCGAGGAAGCCGCCGAGGCGCTGGGCATCACGGCGCACCGTCTCAAGGCGCTGGGCGTGATTGACAAGATCGTCAACGAGCCGGTGGGCGGCGCCCACCGCGACCACAAGCAGATGGCGGCTTACCTCAAACGCGCGCTCAACGATGCGCTGCGCCAGGTGAGTGACCTCAAGCCCAAGGAACTGCTGCAACGGCGTTACGAGCGGCTGCAGTCCTATGGCCGCTACACCGACACCAGCGACCGCTGAGTCTCCTCACTGCATCGCGGTGGCCTACAGCGCCGGCCGCGATTCCACCGCCTTGCTCCACGCCACCGCGCTCGCTGCGGCAGAGCAGGGTGTGCGGGTGGTGGCTTTACATGTGCACCATGGGCTGAGCCCGCAAGCGGACGATTGGCTTGCGCATGCGCAGGCCGAGTGCACACGTTGGGCCCAACAAGGCCTGCCACTTCGTTTGCTGACCCATCGGCTGACCGACCGGCCCGCAGCGGGCGACAGCATTGAAGCCTGGGCGCGGCAAGCGCGCTACCGTGCCTTGCGCAACATGGCGCATGAAGCAGGAGCCCGCGTTGTGTTGCTCGCCCACCATCAACGCGACCAGGCCGAGACCCTGCTGCTGCAGGCCTTGCGCGGCGCAGGCGTGGCGGGCTTGGCGGGCATGCCGCGCGAGGTCGAGCGCGATGGCTTCACTTGGGTGCGGCCATGGCTGGAACACTCGCGTGAGGCCATCGAAGCCTATGTGCGGCGCCATCGTTTGCGTTATGTCGACGATGACAGCAACGACGACCCACGTTTTGCGCGAAACCGTCTGCGGCTGCAGGTCTGGCCCGCATTGAGCCAGGCCTTTCCTCAAGTCGAAGCGAGCCTGGCTGATGCAGCCACCTGGGCCGGGGAGGCCCTGTCGTGTCTGGCCGAACTGGCATCGATGGACTTGGCTCTGGTTTCAACCGAGACAGGGCTGAACATCAAAGCCTGGTGTGGTTTGAGCGAGGCCCGTCAAACCAATGCATTGCGTGCTTGGTTGAAGGCCGCGTCGGGGCGCACCGCACCCACCAGCTTGGTCCAGCGGCTGGCGCACGAGTTGCCGGGCTCTGGGCCGGCGAAATGGGAGTCGCCGGGCGGCGTGTGGCGCCGTCATCGTGGCCGGTTGCTGTTCACCGCCGATGCGCCTGTTGTGGCGAGCGATGTCGCACGAGAAGCTGCTCTGCGCATTCTTCGAGCGGGCCGTTTCACCCTCACTGGCTGGGGCGGCGAACTGGTCGCAAAGCGGGTCAAAGAGGGGGGCGTGCCGCTGGCCTGGCTGGCCCACTTGGAGCTACGGCCCCGCGAAGGGGGCGAGCAGTTCCAGGCCGGCATCGGCCGCCCGGCACGCAGCCTAAAGAAGCAGTACCAGGCGGCCAACATTCCCCAATGGGAGCGCAGCGGCCCGCTGGTGTACAGCGGTGGCCAGCTGGTGTTCGTGCCCGGCCTGGGGCTGGACGCGCGAGTGCTGGCCCTGCCCGGCCAGGCCCAACTGAGCCTGCATTGGCGCAGCAGCTAAAATGCTCGGTTCTGCGTTGCGGCGCAGCCCCTGTTTTCACTTCCGCTCCATTTCCGCGACACCTACTTCATGGCACTCATCGTTCACAAATACGGCGGCACTTCCATGGGCTCCACGGAGCGCATTCGCAATGTCGCCAAACGCGTGGCCAAGTGGGCCCGCGCTGGGCACCAGATGGTCGTCGTGCCTTCCGCCATGAGCGGCGAAACCAACCGCCTGCTGGGCCTGGCCAAAGAGCTTTCTCCCGAGCTGACGACAGATGCCATCCAGCGCGAGCTCGATGCCATTGCCGCTACCGGCGAGCAGGTGTCGGTCGGTCTGTTGTCGATTGCGCTGCAAGCCGAAGGCATGGAGTCGGTGAGTTACGCCGGCTGGCAGGTGCCGATTGCCACCGACAGCTCGTTCACCAAGGCCCGCATCCAGAGCATTGACGACACCCGCGTGCGTGCCGACCTGGCCGCCGGCAAGGTGGTGGTCATCACCGGCTTCCAGGGCATCGACCCGCAAGGCAACATCACCACGCTCGGCCGTGGTGGTTCGGACACCTCGGCCGTGGCCGTGGCGGCGGCGATGAAGGCCGACGAATGCCTGATCTACACCGATGTCGATGGTGTCTACACCACCGACCCGCGCATCGTGCCCGAGGCGCGCCGCCTGCACACGGTGAGCTTCGAAGAAATGCTGGAGATGGCGAGCCTGGGCTCGAAGGTGCTGCAGATTCGTTCGGTCGAGTTTGCCGGCAAGTACCGTGTGCCGCTGCGCGTGCTGTCGAGTTTCACGCCCTGGGACATCAACATCGACGAGGAAGCCCGCTCAGGCACCCTGATCACTTTTGAGGAAGACGAAAAAATGGAACAAGCTGTTGTCGCAGGCATCGCCTTCAACCGCGATGAAGCCAAGGTCACCGTGCTGGGCGTGCCCGACAAGCCCGGCATCGCCTACCAGATCCTCGGCCCCGTGGCCGAGGCCAACATCGATGTTGACGTGATCATTCAGAACGTGTCGCACGACGGCAAGACCGACTTCTCGTTCACCGTGCACCGCAACGACTACGCCCGCACACTCGATGTGCTCAAGAACACCGTGCTGCCGCACACCGGCGCCGCGCAGGTGATGGGCGACGCCAAGATCTGCAAGGTCAGCATCGTGGGCATCGGCATGCGCTCGCATGTCGGTGTGGCCAGCAAGATGTTCCGCTGTCTGTCTGAGGAGGGCATCAACATCCAGATGATCACCACCAGTGAAATCAAGACCAGCGTGGTGATCGACGAAAAGTACATGGAGTTGGCGGTGCGTGCGTTGCACAAAGCCTTCGACCTGGAGCAGGCCACGGCCTGATGAAGCCCCAAGGGTCGCTGCTCGCGGCGACCCGCCCCGCGAGGGCAACAAGTCTTTCTTGGGACGGCCCGGCGAAAGACTTGATCAATATCTGGCATAGAATCTTGCGTCGTGCTGGAGTCGTGACCGAGTGGCCGAAGGTGCTCCCCTGCTAAGGGAGTATGTGCGCTAAAACGTGCATCGAGGGTTCGAATCCCTCCGACTCCTCCAACCAGCCTTGCAAGAAGCCCCACTCGTTGGGGCTTTTTTGTGCCCGCTCATTGAACGGGCTCAGGCTGCACACATCTACCGCTTCTTCGCACCCCGCCCGGAGCGTGTTCGCATGCCGTTCTTGCCTTTGACTTTTGTCGTCGCCCTGTTGCATGTCTACATCGGCTGGCGCGTCATTCCTGATCTCGCTTTCCCCTGGGCCGCCTGGCTGCTTGGCACGGTACTCGTGCTGTCGACGGTGTTGATGCCGCTGGGCTTTCTA
Source organism: Burkholderiales bacterium (assembly GCA_038241485.1). GTDB lineage: Bacteria > Pseudomonadota > Gammaproteobacteria > Burkholderiales > Burkholderiaceae_C > Rhizobacter. The sequence continues at coordinate 5,066 of JBBRFR010000153.1, read as the reverse complement.
GCGCGACGTCTGATTCGCCGGCGGTCGGTATCTGAGGCGGCCGCCTGGGCCGGCTTTGTGTTCATGGGGCTGTTCTCGTCTCTCCTGGTGTTGGCCTTGCTGCGTGACCTCAGCCTGCTTTTGATGAGTGTTGTTGACGTCGATGGCTTTGCGCTGTGGTCGGCGCGGGCCGTGCCCGTGCTGGCCGGTGTGGCCACTCTGTGGGGCCTCGTGAACGCGCGCCGGCGCGCCGCCATCGTGGCGGTCGAGGTGCCGATTCAGGGCCTGCCGCCGGCGTTGCAGGGTTTCACCATCGCTCAGATCAGCGACATCCACGTCGGCCCCACGATCAAGGGCCCGTACTTGCAGGCGATTGTCGATGCGGTCAATGGCATGCAGGTGGACATGGTGGCGGTGACGGGTGACCTGGTCGACGGTAGCGTGCGCGACCTGTCGACGCATGTCGCACCGCTGGGCGGCCTGATCTCACGGCACGGCACCTTCTTCGTGACTGGCAACCACGAGTACTACTCGGGTGCCCACGCCTTGATCGCCGAGCTGCGCCGCTTGGGTATTCGAGTTCTGATGAACGATAACACCGTGCTGCAGCATGGCGGTGCGCCGCTGGTGGTGGCGGGTGTGGCCGACTACAGCGCGCATCTGTTTGACCCGTCGCACCGCAGCGACCCGGTGGCTGCGATGGCGGGCGCGCCGGCACACGTTGCGATGCACGTGCTGCTCGCGCACCAGCCACGCAGCGCCGAAGCGGCCGAGAGGGCAGGATTTCAGCTGCAGTTGTCGGGCCACACCCACGGTGGGCAGTTCTTTCCGTGGAATCTGTTTGTGCCCTTGCAGCAGCCGTTCACCGCCGGCCTGCACAAGCTGAAGCGTCTGTGGGTCTACACCAGCCGCGGCACGGGATATTGGGGGCCGCCCAAACGTTTTGGCGCACCCTCTGAAATCACCCGCCTGACGTTGGTGGCTGCGCCGGCTTGATCCACATGTTTCGCATGGCTCTGCTGAGTTTGCTGATGAGCGCTTCGGCCGGCCTGCGTGCGGCCCCCCAGGTCGAAGACAGCATCGCCCAGCGTGTGCAAGCCTGCACCGGCTGCCATGGCGCGCAGGGACGGGCGGCAAGCGACGGCTACCAGCCGCGCATTGCCGGCAAGCCCGCGGGCTATCTGTACCACCAGCTGCTCAACTTTCGTGACGGGCGCCGCCAGTACCAGCCGATGGTGAGGCTCATCGACCCACTGAGTGCCGCCTACTTGCAAGAGATCGCCGCCTATTTCGCTTCGCTCGATCTGCCCTATCCGCCACCGCAAGTGGCCACCGCTTCGGCCGAGACACTGCTGCGTGGTGAAGGGCTGGCCCTGCGCGGCGACAGCGCGCGACGTATTCCCGCCTGTGTTCAATGCCACGGCTCCGCGCTCACCGGCCTGGCTCCTGCCATCCCTGGCTTGCTGGGTCTGCCGCGTGACTACCTCAATGCCCAGCTCGGTGCGTGGCAGACCGGCAACCGCCGCGCCCAGTCGCCCGACTGCATGGCGCAGATCGCGCAGACGCTGAGCGCCGAAGACGTGGCGGCGCTGTCGCAGTGGCTCGCGGCCCAGCCGCTGCCTGCCAACACCAAGGCGGTGAGCGCATTGCCCGCGCCGTTGCCCATGCCTTGTGGCGGTGTGGAGGTGCAGCGATGAAGCGCGCGCCGTGGATCGCTCTGGTCGTCGTGTTGCTGCTCGGCGCTTCGGTGGTTGCACTCAACTGGCGCCATGAAGACCCGCTCACCGAATCGCTGAGTGCCGCCGCCGCCACGCCGGAGTTGATCGCGCGCGGTGAGTACCTTGCGCGGGCCGGCAACTGCATGGGCTGCCACACGGCGCGTGGTGGTGAGCCTTACGCGGGTGGCCGCGGAATCGACACGCCCTTCGGCACGGTTTATTCGTCCAACCTCACGCCCGATGCGGCCACCGGCCTGGGTCGCTGGACGCCGGCGCACTTCTGGCGCGCGCTGCACAACGGTCGCTCACGCGACGGCCGCTTGTTGTACCCGGCGTTTCCGTACACCAACTACACCTTGGTCACACGTCAGGACGCCGATGCGCTCTACGCTTACCTGCGCAGCCTGAAGCCGGTGGCGCAAGCACAGCGCTCGCATGGCCTGATATTTCCCTTCAACACCCAACCGGCGCTCGCGGTATGGCGGGCGCTGTACTTCAGCCCCAGCCGGCCGAACAACGACGCTGCGCAGTCGCCCGAATGGAACCGGGGCGCCTACCTGGTGCAGGGCCTGGGACACTGCAACGCCTGTCACGGCAGCCGCAATGCCCTGGGCGCCACCGGCGGCACGCTCGACTTGGGCGGCGGTTTGATCCCGATGCAGAACTGGTATGCGCCCTCGCTGAGCGACCCGCACGAAGCCGGTGTGGCCGAGTGGCCGCAGCAGAGCATCGTCGACCTGCTGAAGAACGGCGTCACGCCCCAGGCCTCGGTGCTCGGGCCGATGGCCGAGGTGGTGGGGCGCAGCACACAGCACCTGTCTGACGCTGACCTGCGTGCGATGGCGACCTACCTCAAGAGCCTGCCGCCCACACGCGGCGAGCATGCCTCGCAGCCTTCGGCCGACGGTTTGGTGTTGGATCGTGGCGCCAAGCTTTACACCCAACACTGTGCCGATTGCCACGGCGACAAAGGCGAGGGCGCGCCTGGCATCTACCCCGCGCTGGCCGGCAACCGTGCGGTGACCTTGGCGTCGCCGGCGAACCTGGTGCGTGTGGTGCTTGAAGGCGGCTTTGCGCCATCGACCACGGGCAACCCGCGCCCTTACGGCATGCCGCCGTTTGCGAACTTGTTGAGCGCCGCCGAGACCGCCGCGGTGCTGACCTACATGCGCAGCGCCTGGGGCAACCAGGGCTCGGCCGTGCCCGAGATCGAGGTCAACCGCTACCGCTGAGAAGCCCCGTGCGCGCGCCTACCCGACTTGATGTGCGGCAGCAGCCTCTTCTCGGTTCGTTTGCAGGCGGAGGGCGAGCTGCCGGGATAATCCTGCCCCATGTCTGACACCCTGTTCGAACAAGCCAAGTTTCAGTTCAAGACGGGGCTCGCCTGCTTCGAGGCGGGCCAGTACCTGGAGGCCGATCGGCATTTTGAGGCGGCGCTGGCCTTGGTGCCAGGGCGGGTGTCGACCCTGGTGAATCTGGCGGCCACGCGGCTCAAGCTGTCGCGCCCACAAGCGGCGCTCGACGCGGCAGACCAGGTGCTGGCCGTCGAGCCCGACAACATCGACGCCTGCCTGCACCGCGCCATCGCCTTGTCGGAACTGGGTCGATCTGAGCAAGCTTTGCCGGCCTTCGAGCGCTTGCTGGCGCTCCGCCCTGCGTTCGCGCCAGCGTGGTGCGCGCGGGGCGACATCTTGCGTGAACTCGGCCGCGCGAGCGACGCCGAGCACGCCTACCGCCAGGCGCTGAGCCACGGCGCTGACCCCGAACTCATCGGCTACTACCGGGCCGCGCTCGGCACCCAGCAGTCGCCCGCCGCGTCACCGCGGGTTTATGTTGAAGCGCTGTTTGATGCCTATGCCAGCCAGTTCGAGGAGCACGTGGTGGAGGCGCTGCACTACCGCGCTCCTGAGGTGCTCACGCAGGCCTTGCCCGACCTTCATGCGGGCCGCTTCCGCTCGGCGCTCGACCTGGGGTGTGGCACTGGCCTGTGCGGCTTGCGGGTGAAGCTTCTCGCCGATCGGCTGGTCGGCGTAGACCTTTCGTCCCAGATGATCGAGCAGGCAAGGGCACACGGTGTCTACGACCAGCTGGTGCACGCCGACATTACCGAGCACCTGCGCCACTGTGGCGAACGCCATGACCTGGTGCTGGCTGCCGACGTGTTCATCTACATCGGGGATCTGTCGCCGATCTTCGCGGCTGTGAGTGAAGTGATGTGGCCGGGTGGCGTGTTCTGCTTCTCCACCGAAGCGGCGAGCCGGCAAGCGCGCGGGTTCGAGCTGCTGCCGAGCTTGCGTTATGCGCACGCAGAAAGTTACCTGCGCGAGCTGGCCGCGCAGCATGGCTTTGAGGTCGTGAAACTGTCACGCGAAGCCATTCGCGAAGACCAGCGGCAAGCCATCGAAGGCGTGTTCGCGTTCCTCGTGCGGCGCTGAGGGCGGATTGCCGCAGGTGGCCGACCTGCAGGTGGGGCCTTGTCCTACAGCCAACGCCTGCTGCCGTGGCCACCATGGGGCTCTGGTTCTGGTGTGCCAGATCGGTCAACCGGCCGACAGCCATCAGGGCCTGACATGCAACGCGGCGCTTTATGCGTCGATCATGAAAGGAAACCCCATGAGCAACGACGACATCATCGACACCCTCAACGACTTGATCGAAACCTCCAAGGACGGCGAACTCGGGTTCAGCGCCTGCGCGAAGCACGTGACATCGACCGACTTGCAGCAGCTCTTCAGCACCCGTGCAGCGGATTGCCGGGCCGCGGCCAGCGAGTTGCAGACCATGGTCTCTGACTATGGTGGCAAGCCCGAGACCGACGGCAGCACCACCGGGGCGCTGCACCGCGGCTGGGTTGCAGTGCGCGGCTCGTTGGCGGGCTACACCGACGAAGCCATGCTCGAGGAATGCGAGCGCGGTGAAGACGCGGCGCTGGGAAGCTACCGCACTGCCCTGCGCGACGAAGAGCTGCCGGAGGCGGTGCGTGCCGTGATCGCGCGCCAGCAGCTGGGCGTGCAGGCCAACCACGACCAGATCAAGCGCTTGCGCGACATCGCTCGTGCGGCCTGACCGATCCGAATCCTCAAACTAACAGGCCGGCAGATGCCGGCCTTTTTTTCTGCGGGCAGTGCGGGGCGAGATTCAGCGGAAGGGTGACGACACGGAGCTGCCTTGATCGAGGTGGCGCAACACGAGGTCGAGCTCTTCGGCGCTCATGGGAGGGGGGTCGTCGTCCGCGACGGCAGGGTCAACCTCTAGGCGCACCAGCGTCGCGCCTGGTTGTTCGCTGTCGGGCGCCGACCAGCTGGCCATCACCGGGCGCGCTTGGCGTGGTGCTGCAAAGCGAGTCTCGGGGTCGATCAGCCCGCCCTT
>JBBRFR010000152.1:0-8771 GCA_038241485.1 Burkholderiales bacterium | reverse complement strand
ACGACGAGCACGGTAAACGGCAAGGTCCACCAGAAGCGGCGCCTGAAGTCGACGAGTTCGGGGTTTTCGTCATCGTCCAGCGCCGGCATGGCTGGCTCCAGCGCCATGCCGCACTTTGGGCAGTCGCCCGGGTGGTCCTCGCGGATCTCCGGGTGCATGGGGCAGGTGTAGACAGCGCCCGGTTTGGCGGCTTCTGCAGGTGATGGCGCTGCCGGTTCTTTTGCACCGAGATACTGCTCGGGTGATGCCTTGAACTTCGATTGGCAACCAGCGCTGCAAAAATAAAAGGGATGGCCCTCGTGCTCCAAGTGGTGCGGCGATGACTTGGTTACGGTCATGCCGCACACGGGATCTTTCATAGGGTTGTCAACTTTGGGCTCTCGCCGGTACTGCCGACAAAGCGGCCATGACACGTTGCAAGCGCTCGTTCACTTCCCGCGCGATCTTGGCCACCTCGTTGTTGTCCGTCATTGACATGACAGCCATCGGGTCCATGAAACTGACGACCAGCGGGCCGTCGGCTGACTCGCGCACCACCACATTGCACGGCAGCAACAAGCCGATATCGGGCTCGGCTTGCAAGGCCTGATGGGCCAGCGGCGGGTTGCACGCGCCAAGGATGCGGTACGCAGGCCCATCGATACCAAGCTTGGTCTTCATCGTTGCCTGCACGTCGATGTCGGTCAACACCCCGAAACCTTCAGCCTTCAAGGCCTCGGTTACTCGCGCGATGGCGGTATCGAAGTCACGCTCTTTCAGCTTGCAGCCAAACCCATAAGAGAGCGCTTGGACCGGTTCAGACGTTTGATGCTGTTCGCTCATGGTGTTCCTTATTTTTTCGTAGGCGCCGCAACCGATTGCAGTGGCTCGTTCAGTGGCCTCTGGTCAGGTAGCGGTCGGCGCGTGCAGCGTGGAGCACGCTGGGCAGATTCTTGTGCATGACCATCGCGGGCCGATCGCCTTGGAGCCAGTCGTTGGATGACACAAACCACAGCGCCAACTCCGCGTCTGCAAAGACACCGCGCAGCTCTGCCAATACCGGCGCCATGCTGGGCTTGGGCGTGGTGGTGGCCTCATCGAACTGGAACATCGGCAGCATCCACCCGTGCGGCCCCATGACCGTGACCACAGAGCGCGAGACGATCCAGCGCGCCACCAGCGACGTGGCCTGCAAGCCGTCTGCGCCACCCGCGCTCAATGCCGAATCAACCAGTCGCTGCGCCAAGTCATCGCCGCTGACCATGCCCCCCGAGTCCTCGAAGGCAGCGCAGGTGGACAGCCAGTGAAAGGAGAAAGGCAGGGCGTTCCAAGCATGCGCCTCAGCCGCTGGCTGCGGCTCAGACCGGGGATCTGGGGTGGACTGATGCGGCGCGAGTGTTTGAAGACGTAAGGTCATGGAAACTTTCAAAACAAAGGTGGTTGCTCACCGGGGCTGTGTATGAGGGGCAGTTTCTTGGCCCGTCTGGAACGGGTCTGTGCGTCTTCGAACATTGACACAAAAGATTTGTATCAACGCGTACGCTGACCCGCCCCCATTGCGGGTTGTTGGATCGCGCCTTTTGCTGGATCTTTCTTCATCACATTGCTCGCGGGGTTGTGGGAAGAAAAAGGATTCGGTCGGCTTTTTGGCTTTCAACCAGCCAACGTATCCAACCCAACCCAGGATGTCTGTGCGATGTCTCACACATCCGCGCATCTCACCAGCGGACCTTGAAGCCGCCCGGGCACAACGCTGCCCAGCTGACTACCAATGTTTGCCAGCGCACAGACGCCTGACTCGCAAACGTCCACGCTGCGGTGTCGCATCTGCTGCGGGCGCACGCCTACAGCGGGACTCGTCAACCGGGCAGCGCTTTGCTGCCACACAACAGGTGAAATCACATGCTGAAAAACAAAGTGGTGCTCGTCACCGGCGCCGCGTCCGGAATTGGCCAGGCCATTGCCATGGTTGCGGCGCGCGAAGGTGCGCGTTTGGTCCTGTCCGACATCGATGAACACGCGGGGCAGGATGCGATCAAGCAGGTGCGCGCGCTGGGTGCCGAGGCGCTGTTTGCGGTCTCAGATGTGAGCAAGCCTGAAGACGCTCAGGCACTCGTGGACCAAGCCCTGGCGCATTACGGCCAGCTCGACGTGGCTTGCAACAACGCCGGTATTGGCGGCGCATCCGCGCTGCTGGCCGACTACACGACCGACGATTGGGCACAGGTGATCAGCATCAATCTCTCGGGTGTGTTCTACGGCATGAGGGCACAGATCCCCGCCATGCTGAAAAACGGTGGCGGCGCCATCGTCAACACCGCGTCCATCCTGGGCATGGTGGGCATGGCAACCGCCCCTGCCTACACGGCGGCCAAACATGGCGTGATTGGCCTCACGCAGGCTGCGGCCATCGCCTACAGCGCTCAGGGCGTGCGCATCAACGCGGTGGGCCCTGGCTTCATTCACACACCCATGGTCCACGCGCTGGAAGCCGATGCCGATGTGAAGGCCGGCCTGATCGCGGCGCACCCGATTGGCCGGCTCGGTCGGCCCGAGGAAGTGGCCGAGCTTGTGGTGTGGCTGGCTTCCAGCCGGGCCTCTTTCGTCACCGGCGGCTACTACCCGGTCGACGGTGGTTACCTCGCCCGCTGAACACCGGTCTTCTCTCGCAGACAACCCCATGACCCTTCGCAGCCTCACCCACACCGGCCTGCTCGCCACCGGTTTGAGCGCGCTGTTCCTGCTCGGCGCCTGCGACAAAGCCACCAAGCCCATTGCCTTGGTGGCGCTTCAAGCAAGCAACACCACCTTGGGCTCCCAGGTGGACGACGCGGTGGTCACCTCCGGCATCAAGAAGGCGCTGGTCGCCGATCCAACGATCAACAGCTTCGATCTGCAGGCCGAAACCCGAAACGGCACCGTGCAGCTGAGCGGCCTTGTCGACCACCAGGCTCAGATCGCCAAGGCGCTGGCGATCACGCGCACCGTGACCGGCGTGAAGGCGGTCGAGAACGGCGTCACGCTCAAGGGCAGCCCGAGCACGGTCGGCTCCAAAATCGACGATGCGGCTGTGACAGGGCGCGTCAAAACTGTGCTGCTGGCCGACCCGGACATCCGGAGTTTCGACATCAGCGTGGTCACCTTCAAAGGCGAGGTTCAGCTCACCGGCTTCGTCAACAACCAAAGCCAGATTGACCTGGCTGCTCAAATCGCCAGTGCAACGGAGGGCGCCAGCGGTGTGAAGAACGATCTGATGGTCAAGCAGTGAATTTTGAAGAGTAGGCAGGTCAGGCCGATCTGCTGCCTTTCATTCAGCCCAGCGCCTGACTCTGCTCTGGGCTCGGACAGAGAGAACACGGTGAGCGCATGCAACCCACAGACGACATTCTCGCCAGCGCTGCCACCCGCCCATCGAGAAGGCGGCTGCTTCTGGCGGCTGCGTGCGTCACCACCGCACCAACGTTGACAGCGTGTTCGTCCAGCGACACCGTCCAACCCGCTGCTTGTGCGCTGAGAGAGCCAACATCGCCCTCCTCGGACAAAGCCACGCCTCCCCTGCTTGACTTGGTGCGCCAGGCCACCCTCGCTCCATCGAGCCACAACACACGGTGCTGGCGCTTCCAGATCGCCGGAAAGTCGATCGACATTGCGCCTGACCTGGCGCGCCACTGCCCTCTCGTCGCTCCCGATGACCACCATCTTTTTGTACCGCTCGGTTGCGCGACAGAAAACCTGGTGCAGGCTGCCTTGGCCGCAGGACTCCACGCCGAACCGCACTTCGATCCTGGCGGCGACGGGGCAATCGCGGTGAGTCTGAAGGCCACACAAGCGCGCATCACACCGCCGTCTCAGGCGGTCGCTGAGCGGCAATGCACCCGCGGCGACTGCGACGGCCAGCCGATTTCACCAGCCGAGTTGCGCCAGATTCGCAGCTCGGCTGGCATCGCGGTGCTCATCACCGAGCGCAGCGACGAGGCGGCCTGAGGGAACGCGATGCAATCCAAAGGAGAAACACCATGAACAAGATCGGATGGACGGCTTTGGGAACGGGCCTGTTGGTGGCCGGGGGTGCGGGCCTGGTCGCTTTCGGCAGCTCGCGTTGGGAGGGTGCGACGCAGGTGCAGCTGGCACTGTTGCACGCTGCCAGCGCGCCTGCTCCTGCGGGCCAGAACAAGCTTTACGACGCCCGCGAACTTGAAGGGCTGCCCGCGCCGGTGCAACGCTACTTTAGAGCCGTGTTGAAGGACGGACAGCCGCTCATTGCGAGCGCAACATTCGAGCTTGCCGGCACGATCAACATGTCCGAAACAGGCGAGAACTGGAAGCCTTTCACCTCCTGGCAGCGGGCCATCGTTCACCGCCCGGGCTTCCTGTGGAACGGCAGCGTCACCCTGTTTCCTGGCATTTCGGCGCATGTGCACGACAGCTACATCGCAGGCGTGGGCAGGCTGCGCGCGGCGATGCTGGGTTTGTTCACGGTGGCCGAGGTGGAAGGCGACGGCGAGATTGCCCGCGGTGAGCTGATGCGCTACTTTGCCGAAATGGCGTGGTACCCGACCGCGCTGCTGCCCAGCCAAGGCGTGCGCTGGGAAGCGGTGGATGACCGTTCGGCCAATGCCACATTGGTGGACGGGCCGATCAGCCTGACCTTGTTGTTCAAGTTCGACGGCGCCGGGCTGATTTCTGGGATACACGCCGACGCGCGCGGCGCTGGTGTCGGCAAAGACATGGTCATGCTGCCCTGGGATTGCAGCCTCTCGAATCACGAGCTGCGCCACGGGATGCTGGTACCGACTCGCGGCGAAGTCGCCAAAGGCGGGAAGTCCTATTTCGTCGGTGACCTCACATCGCTGGTGTACGGGTACGCGCAGTGAACTGCCTGCCGCACGGGTGGGCGCGGGTGGCGGCCATGCGCCGCGGCATCCTGCCGGTGTCTCTGTGCGCCGAGGGGCTGCGCAGCGACACGCAGGTGGGAAAGCACCTGTCGCCATCCCCTATGGAATCGATCCGTGTGCCCACGCTGGTGATCAGTGCGCGAGGCCATTGTTGAATTGCTCATCTCATTGGCCAAGCCATGACGCCGCGCATGGCGACGAGACCTGCTCGACAGCGGGCCTTTTGGCATTCTTCGTTCTGGCGTTTGCCTGGTCATGGGCATGCTGGTTGCTCGCACCGGTGCTGAAGGTGGGCTCACCTGTGGCGGCCACCACGCTGTCGTTGGCAGGTGGCTTTGGGCCCAGCCTCGCGGCGGTGGTCGTGGTCGCCCACGGCAGCGGTGTGACTGGCTTGCGCCGCTGGCTGACGAGGTGCTTGCGGTGGCGCGCGGGTTGGCGCTGGACGGTGCTGGCGTTCCTGTTTCCTGTGGGCTTTATGGGGCTGGCGGCCGCCGCCCATGTCGCGCTGGGCGGCAGCTTGCCACTTTCACTGGCTGTGGGTCATGTGGGGTTGGCAGCGATGAACTTCCTGCTTGTCTTTCTGGTGGGCGGCCCACTGGGCGAGGAGTTCGGCTGGCGCGGATTCGCCTTGCCGGGCTTGCAGGCGCGGTGGGGCTGGCGCGTGGCGAGTTTGTTGTTGGGTGTGGTTTGGACGGTCTGGCACCTGCCGCTGTTCTACAGCGTGGGCACGGTGCAGAGCCATCTGCCGATGGGCTTGTATGCGCTGAGTGCCATTGCCTCGTCGGTGCTGTTCGCGTGGCTGTTCAACCGCAGCCGGGGCAGCATTGTTCCGGTGCTCGTGTTGCACACGGCGGTCAACGCTTGGTCCTTGATCATCCCGGTGATGGTGTTGCCCGATGGCAGCAATCTGCGACCGTTTCAGATCGTCGTCGGCATTCTGGTGCTGACGGCTGTCGCGCTGTTGGTTCTTGGCGATCGCTCGCCCAGCAAGATGGTGAGGCCCGGTTAGGTCCTCGAAGCACGCCAAAGGAACCCATCGCATGTTGCCTTTCACGCTTGACCAATTCTTGGCCGTCTTCGTGGCCTACAACCAGGCGGTGTGGCCTGCGCAATTGCTGGCGTATTGGCTGGCGCTGTTGGTGGTGGTCTTCGTCATTTGGCGCTCGACAGCGTTTGTGGACGGTGCGATTGGTGTCGATAGGTTCGCTATCGAACAGACAGAACCGGATGAACCTCGTCTCATGCCATATCCAACGTCAGCGGAACCCGGAGAAACCCATGAACCCATCGAACACACCGCCATCCACGCCCGAATCGGCCGACGGCGACCTTGCCGAGCAGGCCAACCCAGGCCAAGGCATTCCGTCGCAAGATCCGACTGGCACGGCGCAGACTTTGCTGGAGCCCCACGAAGCCAAGCGCGAGGCCAAGTCGGTGCTGGTGGGTGGTGGCTTGGTGGCAGGCGCCACCACGGGTGCACTCATCGGCGTTGCGGTGGCAGGCCCCGTGGGGATTCTGGCCGGGGCCGCGCTGGGTGCCGTTGCTGGTGGCCTCGGCGGTGCTGCCGCAGGCCCCGCTGCCATCCCAGGCGATTCAAGCAGCGTTGACACAGCGCCAACAGACACCGTTCACCTGCACATCGAAGACAGCGGTGGTAGCGGTCGGCCTGTGGTGCTGATCCATGGCTGGCCGCTGTCCACGCAGGCCTGGGCGCCGCAGGTGTCGGTGCTTCAAGCCGCTGGCTTTCGGGTGGTGGCCTACGACCGGCGCGGCTTCGGGCGTTCAGACAAACCAGCATCGGGTTACAGCTACGACGTGCTGGCCGACGACCTGCAGCGCGTGATGGATGAGTGCACATTGCAGGACGCCACGCTGGTGGGTTTCTCGATGGGTGGGGGCGAAGTGGCGCGCTACATCGCGCGGCACGGCGAATCGCGCCTGCGCAGCGTGGTGTTTGCCTCTGCCGTGCCGCCGTACCTGATGAAGACCGCAGACAACCCTGATGGACCACTCACACCTGAGAAAGCGCAACAAATGAGAGGCGCACTTGAGCAGGACCGCAGTGCCTTCTTTGACGAATTCACCGAAGACTTTTTCTCTGCCAACGGTGTGATTCAGGTCACCGAGTCGCAGCGCGCAGAAGCGGCTGCCTTGTGCCTCCAGTCGGCGCAGCCAGCGGCGCTGGCGTGCATGGACGCATTCGGCACCACCGACTTCCGCGAAGACCTCAAAAAAGTGACGGTGCCGACGCTTGTGATTCACGGCGAGGCGGACGCGATCGTGCCCTTCGAAGGCTCGGGCCTACGCACCCACCGCGCCGTGCAGCACAGCAAGCTGGTGCAGCTGAGCGGTGCACCGCACGGCCTGAACGTGTCGCACGCGCAGGCGTTCAACGATGCGCTGTTGTCTTTCCTGCGGGAATGACCGGCGAGGTTCCACGCTGCTCGCTCGCCACGGTGCAAGGGCTCTCGATGCCAGAGGAGACTGAATCATGATTTCAAACTGGCGTGGCTTCGCTTTTGGTGTGGGCATGCTGCTGAGCGCGATCTGCCACGCCGATGGCGCGTCGATCGCCAAGAACGGTGTGGGCGCCGCTCAGGCGTGCAAGACCTGTCATGGAACCGCTGGCGAGGGGCTCGCTCAGGCTGGCTTTCCCCGCCTCGCGGCTCTGGGTGCGCCCTACCTGCAGCGCCAGCTCGACGCCTTCGCCGACGGCACGCGGGTGAACGCCGTGATGATGCCGATTGCCAAGGCCCTGTCAGCGGCTGACCGCGCAGCGGTGTCGGTGTATTACGCCGCCTTGCCGATCCCGGCTGCTCCCGCCGCAGCACGGCCAGCGGCACCTGCATCGGCCTCTGCCGCACCGTCCACACCCACCGGGGTCGGCGCCATTCTGGCCACGCGCGGGCGCTGGGCCGACAAGCTGCCAGCCTGCGAGCAATGCCACGGCCCCGGTGGGCGTGGCGTGGGCCCGGACTTCCCGGCATTGACCGGGCAGAGTGCCCTCTACCTCTCCAACCAGTTGACGGCCTGGAAAACTGGCACACGCCCGCCCGGCCCCATGGGCCTGATGACCGTTGTAGCGAAGAAGCTGTCGGACGCCGAGGTGAGTGCCGTGGCCGAGCACTTTGCCTCGCTGCCCACAGGAGCGACACGATGAAGAACACACGCCAGTGGGTCTACCTCAGCGCCGCAGCGGTGACGGGGTTGGCGGTCGGTATTGGCCTTCATGCAAGCGGCGCGTTCGACGGGTTTGGCAGCGACACCCGCGGCGAGCGAACGGCGGCCGCACCGCCAGCGCCAGCGCAGCCGGCCAGCTCGGTGGCGTCACCGCCTGCGGCCACCAACGACCTGCCCGGCGATGCCCCGCGAGCCGAACTCACAGCACCGGCTGCCGCGACCGGGACACAAGTCGCATTCCAGCCGCCACCCGAGAGCGAGATCCCGGCGGGCGAGTTCGGCGACGTGATCCGCCGTGGCCGCGAGATCTTCGTCGACACACCCCGCGCCGCGCCCGCGTTTGTGGGCAACAGCCTGCGCTGTGTGAGCTGCCACCTCAACGCCGGGCGGCTGGCGGATTCGTCACCGATGTGGGCCGCTTTCGTGAGTTACCCCGCGTATCGCAGCAAGAACAAAAGCGTCAACACCTTCCAGCAGCGTCTGCAAGGCTGCTTTGAATACAGCATGAATGGCAAGGCCCCGCCGCTGGGCGCGCCGGAACTGGTGGCGCTGGAGAGCTATTCGTACTGGCTCGCGTCTGGCGCACCGATCAATCCGAAGCTCGCGGGTCGCGGCTACCCGGCGCTTGCGCGGCCAGCACTTGCAGCGGACTTCACCCGTGGCGAGCAGGTCTATGCCCAGAACTGCCTGCTCTGCCATGGCGCCGATGGTGCAGGC
>JBBRFR010000151.1:0-8783 GCA_038241485.1 Burkholderiales bacterium | reverse complement strand
TTCTTCCCAGCTGCCCTGCCCCACGTCACCGATGTAGGTGAGGCCGGTGCCGGGCTGGATGTCGAGCACGAAGGGGTTGCGAAAACCCAGCGCCCAGACGGCCTTGTAGGCGTTGGCCGGGTTGGTGAAAAAAGGGTTGTCGCTCGGGATCGTGCCATCGGCGTTGATGCGCAGGATCTTGCCGAAGGCGCTGGCCAGGTTCTGCGAGCTGGCGGTGGCCACCGGCTGCGGGCTGTCTTCGTGGTTGCCCACCGCCACATAGAGCTTGCCATCGGTGCCGAAGCGCATGGCGCCGCCCATGTGCCACTTGGTGGCGCTGGGCACATCGGGCAGCTCGAAGATCACGCGCTCACTGCCGGCCACGGCCAGGTCGTTGGCCTCGGTCACGCGCAGCACGCGGTTGCGCGCCACGGTGCCCACGCGGGTGGTGCAGTAGAGGTAGACGAAGCGGTTGTTGGCAAACGCCGGGTCGGGCACGGCGCCGAGGCAGCCGCGCTCGTTGCTCGAATCGACGTTGGGCGCGGTGAAGAAGGGTGTGGCCAGCATCACGTCGTTCTTGATGATGCGCACCACGCCGTTTTGCTGCACGACGAGCACACGCCCATCAGGCATCACCGCCATCGAGGTCGGGCTGGTGAGGCCGGTGGCGACTTGCCGGTCGTTGAAGCCGGTGGGCACGCTGGCGGCCTGGGCGACGCCAGCAGTAAGCAACAGCGCTGCCAGCCAGGCGCCTGCGCGCCAGCGATTCAGATTGAACATGGGGCTCTCCTTATTTGACGATGACCGTGTACATGCTGCCGGCCGAGGTGGACGGCCCGAGGCTCACGGCGCCTGCGGGGAAGTTTTTGCGGAAGAGGGTGAAGCTCTTGGGCTCGCCCTCGTTGTTGACGAGCTTCTGGCCGGTGTTGGTCCAGCCTGTCATCCAGGGCCGGGCACCCACGCGGTCGTCGATGGCCACAAACACATCAGCCGACTGGCTGATGCTGAAGCTGACGGTCGGGTCGCCGGTGTAGCCCTTGGAATCGTTGGCTGTGCGGATCCAGCGCCCACCCAACACGATGCTCGGCACGGTGGTGAAGGTGTAGGTGCGGTCGCCGTACTGCACAGCGCCGTTTTGCAGGCTGTTCTGGATCGACCAGTCGGCGGCGTTGGCCGTGTCGCGCACCGACAGGTTGCTGATGGCCACCGGCGTGGTGGCGTCCACCCCGTCGTCGATCTGCTGCAGGTAGGCGACGAGCTGATCCAACTGTGTGGCGCTGAGCCCGGCGGTGGTGCCGTGGCGCCCGCTCGGGTTGGCGGTGGTCAGCACATCGCGCAAGGTAGCGGCCGAGCCGTCATGCAAGTAGGGCGCGGTGTCCCACAGGCCCTTCAAGGTGGGTGTGTCCAGCCCGGTGAGCGTGGCGCCCAGGCGCCGGCCCGACGAGGCCTTGAGGGTGCCCACATCGCGCAGCACACCACCCGCGCTGTCGGTGAAGTCGGTGCCAGAGTGGCAGGTAGCGCACTGGCCACTGCCGTTGAAGATCTGCTGGCCGGCGACTGCAGCGGTGGTGAGCGAACCATCGGCATTGCGCAAGGGGCTGCGGCCCACGCTGTTGAGCGAGCTCACATACGCCGCCAGGGCGTCGAGGTCGGTGCTGAGGCCGGTCTTCGAGTCGCCCAAGGGCTGGTTGCGCGTGCCGGTGTTGAACTGCGCATCGGTGAGGAAGCCGGTGCCACCGAAGGCGCCGCGAATGTCGTGCTCGAAGTCCTGGATCTCGTTGAAGTTGCCCGTCCAGTGCACACGGCCCTGCCCCATGCCACGGCGGCCGTTGAGCGGCACGGTGTTGCGCAGGCCTTCGCCGCGGTCGGTAAAGTCCATCACACGGCCGTCGTGCCCGCCGTCTTGGTGGCAGCTGGCGCACGAGATGTACTTGTCGCGGTTCATGCGCCGGTCGTCGGCGTTGTAGAAGATGCGCTTGCCGTTGAAGACGTTGGCGGCCAGCGTCTCGCCACTCACGGCCGCGATGTCGACCAGCTTGGTGACGTTGTTGCTGGTGGCGTTGAGCAGGCCACTCACGTCGTACACACCCACGTTGCGCGACATGAAGTTCTGCACGTACAGGCGCCCGTTGGGCGTGACCAGCAGCCCGCGCGGCGCGCGACCCACGTTGACGACGCCCGTGCCCAGCTGGCGGCTGTACACGTCCATCACCTCGATCTGGTTGGTGCCCTGGGTGGAGATGAAGGCGTAATCACCCAGCGGCGTGAAGGCCACGGCGTTGGCCATGTCGCGGTCGTTCAGATCGCGGCGCGCGCTCAGCACCTCGGCATTGGTGTCGAGGTCGATCTGCGAGACGATGGTGCGCACCGTGCTCTCGAAGGTGAGCGGGTTGCCGTCGCGGAAGGTGCCGCGCAGGGTGTTGTCTTTCTTTGACGGAATCCACGCGCGTTTGCCATCGGGCTGGATGGTCACCGCGCTCAGGAAGTTGGGCACCCCGCGGCCGCTCGCTTCGGTGTCGGGGCCCGGGTCGGTGGCAAGCGTGAAGGTGCGCGTGACCACGAAGGCGCTGGTGTTCACCTCGACCACTTCGCCACGGTCCACCGGCGAGATATAGCGTGTGACAAGCAGGCGGTTCGAATCACCCGAGATGGCCAGGCCGCGCGGCGAGCTGCCCGCCGTGAGCGTGCCCTGCACGGCGCCCGTGCTCGGGTGCAGCTTGAGCACCCGCCCCGAGCCTTGCAGCGTGACGAAGGCAGCCGTGCCCAGCGGGCTGAACACCACGCCGAAGGGGCGTGTGCCCAGGCCGAGTGCGATGGTCTGCACCACCGCGCCGCTGCTCGGGTCGAGCACGCTGATGCTGCCCGAGCCGTGGTTGGTGACCCAGATGCGGCCGTCAGGTGCCTGTGCCAGCGTCTGCGGGTTCAGGCCAACACCCTGCTCGAAGAGGCGGGTGTTGTTGGCCGCGTTGATGGCGGTCACCGAATCGTTGTCGGAGTTGACCACCCACACGCGGTTGCGCCCGGCATCAAAGGCAATCGTGCTCGACGAACGTGGAGCGGTGGCCGTCGGTTGTGTGTGCACGGTCTGGGTGGCAGAGCAGGTGCTGATGACGGTGCCGCTGCGCACCGTGAGCACCACCGCGTAGTGCGCCGGCGCCGCGTACACGCGGCTGGCCGCGGCATTGCTCGAGAAGCCGGTGCTGGTGCCGTCACCGAAGTTCCACGCGTACTGCAGGTTGGCGCCGCTGGCACTGGCTGGGCTGAACGACACCGTGCTGCCCACCAGCGCTGGCGTGCGCGCGCCCAGCGTGCAACTCACGCCCGGCGCCGCGCCGGCGGTGGAGAAGCGCGAGCTGAACGCGGCCACGCCCAGCCCGACGTCGTCTTTCATGCCGCCCGCCGTGACCACCACTTCATAGGTGGTGCCGGGCAGCAAAGGCGAGTCAGGCGAGAAGTTGAGGATGCCCGACTGCCCGCTGTACTTGCCGGAGATGGCCGAGCCACCGAGCGGCCGCACGATGAAAGTGCTGCCCGACACCGTGCGCAAATCGATCTGATCGGTGAGCGTGATGCCGATGCGGCTGCTCACCGCCTGGTTGGTCGCGTTGTTCTTCGGCGAGACCATGTTCACCGCCGCCGCGCCGCTGATCGGTGCGGTCTGGTGCGGCATGATCGCGCTGCCATTGCCGTGGTCGTTGCCGACCATCACCAGGTTGCCAATGACGGTGCCGAAATCTTCATCGCGGCTGGCGATGTTGGAGGTGCCGGTGCCGACGATGGCGCCGGTTGCGAGATTGACCTTGGCGTACTTGTTCGAGAAGCCGGCGTGGGCAAAGCCGCGCTGGGTCGACACATAACCGCCGCGCCCGCCGATGTCGGCCGACTGAGCCACTTGCGGGAAAGTGCGCGGGTCGGTGATGTCGTGCACATGCAGCCGGTTGTCAATGCCCGCCGTGATGAGGCGCTCGCCGTTGACCATGGTGCTGTAGTGCGCCGCGTTCGCGGTGGTTGATGCGATGACCTTCGGGTCGCGCGGGTTGCTGATGTCCAGCGAGACGATGCCTGAGCCCTCGTTGTTGGTGCCGATCAGCAGGTTGCCGACGGCGAACACCGGCCCGACGCGAAAGCCGCCCCAATTGCTGGTGCTGACTTGCGTCACCAGTGTCGGGTTGCGCGGGTCGGTGGCGTCGACCACATAGATGCCGTTGCCCGAGCCGCCCACGTACACATAAGGCGCTTGCCAGAAGGCCCACCACGCGCCCAGCGCGTAGTCGGATTCGGCGATGCCGGGCAGTGTCATCGCGCGCAACAGGGTCGGCGCGAGCGAGTTGGTGAAGTCCCAGAACTGGATGCCGCTGATCGACTGCATCACCGCATAACGCCCCGGGTAGCTGTTGCTGAACCCGAAGCCGTGTGGCTCGCGCAGCGCCGTCACGTTGGTCTGCGACACCTTCACCGGCGCGCGCGGGTTCGAGATGTCGTAGAACGAGAAGCCGCCGCCTGAAGCGCCAGAATCGCGGCCGAAGGGCACGAAAAGATAGCCGTTGACCATCTGCACCGTGCCGTGCCCGCGGGCGCTGCCCGACACGTCGCTGTTCAAGATGACCAAGGGTTTGAAGACCTCGCTGCTGCTGTAGCTGAGGTTGGGCAAGCCGGGGCCATCAGCACGTGCTGGCACCTGGAAGGCACAGAGCGACAAAGACAAGAGGGCCACTGCCAGGTGCGGCAGCGCCCCAAACGAAGGGCGGGTGAGCTTCATCGACGTCTCCTTGTGGCGTCCGGGTCTGGCGCCACTTTTGTAGAACACTTTTAGAACATTTATTCTATTGTTGATGTTTTAAGAATGTTTATTTTATAGACAGCGGGCACACCCTTGTCAACCGGGCATCTGCCGGTCAAGAGTGCGGGCAAACCCTCGGGCCGAGGCCCTTGCTTGAGTGGCGGACACCTACAATCCGCCCCCCAACCTCGCCTGCCTCCATGTTCAAAAACGCTCTTCTCTATCGCATCGGCCCCTGGGAGCCGCCCACCAGCGCCGAGATCGAGGCCCGCCTCGACGCCGGCCGTTTTGTCGAATGCGGCGCCTCGCAACAAGAATCCATCGGCTGGGTCGAGCCGCGTGGCGAAAAGAACGGCGTGCTGATGGAAGGCGTGGGCGGCCAGCTCATCCTCAAGCTGAGCATCGAACGCAAGGCCGTGCCCAGCCAGGTGGTGAAAAACACGCTGGAGGCGCAGCTCGAAAAGATCGAAGCCGACACCGGCCGCCGCCCGAAGGGCAAGAAGGCCCGCGAGCTGAAAGAAGACATCGTGCACGGCCTGCTGCCGCGTGCCTTTCCCAAGCGCTCCACCACGCTGGTCTGGATCGACCCGCGCGCCAAGCTGGTGGTGGTGGGTGCGGGCAGCGTGAAAGCCTCTGACCGCATCGTCAGCATGCTGGTCGAGCTGCTCGGCGGCGGCATCACGCTCACGCTCTTGCAGACCGAGCTGTCACCCGCCACCGCCATGGCCGAGTGGCTGAAGAGCCGCGAAGCGCCGGCCGGCTTCACGATCGACCGCGAGTGCGAGCTGAAGCAGCCCGACAGCGAAAAGGCGCTGGTGCGCTACGCCCGCCACACGCTCGACATCGAAGAGGTCGGCGAGCACATCGCCCAAGGCAAGCTGCCCACTTCGTTGGCCATGACCTGGAACAGCCGCGTCTCCTTCGTGCTGAACGAAGCCGGCACCGTGAAGAAGATCAAGCTGCTCGACGTGGCACTCGAAGGCGCCGGCTCGACCGGGAAGGATGACAACGGCTTCGACACCGACGTGGCCATCACCACCGGCGAGCTGAGCCAGCTGTTCCCGCAGTTGATCGACGCGCTCGGCGGCGAACTGGCGCGCGACAAACCCGTGCAAACCGCCTGAGGTCACACAGTGGGCAGCATCGCGTTCATCGGTGCAGGAAAGCTCGGCAGCGCCCTCGCCCAGGCGCTGAGCCAGCACGGTGTGGCCGTGAGCCAGGTGGCCAGCCGCCAGCCCAAGCGCGCGCACAACCTGGCGGCGCGTGTGCCCGGCTGCCAGGCGGTCGACACCGCCACCGCCGCGCAAGCCGACTTGGTGTTCCTCACCGTCAGCGACGACGCAATCGCAGCCCTCGCCGCCCAGCTGCCCTGGCGCGCAGGGCAAGCGGTGGTGCATTGCAGCGGCGCCACCGAGGTGAGCGTGTTGCAACCGGCGGCCGATGCGGGTGCCGAGATCGGTGGCTTTCACCCGCTGCAGATCTTCTCTGACCCACAACATGCCATCGAGCTGCTCGCGGGCAGCAGCGTGGCCATCGAAGGGCCGCCCGCGCTCGAAGCGCAACTGCAGCAGCTCGCCCACACGCTCGGCATGCACCCCCTGCGCCTGCCACCCGGCGCACGGGCGCTGTACCACGGCAGCGCCAGCTACGCGGCGAGCTTCTTGTTGTCGATGTTGAACGAGGCGGTGACGGTGTGGCGCAGCTTTGGCATTGACGAAGCGCAGGCCCTGCAAGCGCTGTTGCCGATGGCGCGTGGCGCGCTCGACGCCGCCGCCAGCAAGGGCTTGTCAGCGGCCGTCGCCGGGCCCCTCTCGCGGGGTGACGCTGGCGTGATCGCGCGCCACCTGGCGGCCTTCACCGCACTTGGCCCCGAGCACGCCGCGCTGTACCGCGAGTTCACGCGCCGCCAGCTCGATCTTGTTCAAGCCACGCAGCGCTTGAGCGCAAACCAGGCCGAGCGCGTGCGCGAAGTTCTCTCGGCGCCGCTTACTTCCCCAGAATGAACTTCACCACCTGGGCGCGTGTGCCCGGGTCGTCGTCAAAACCCGGGTGCGTGGTGCTCGCGCTCACCGGCCCCGGCGCCACGTGCACTGTGGTGTGCGGCAGCTTCTTCGCGTAAACATCAAAAAACTTCTGCATGCCCAGGATGGGCGTGGTGCTGCCGCCCTCGAAAGATTCGCTCACGAGGTACAGCAGCGAACGCCGATACGGCCCGCAGCTGCCGTCGTCTTGCTCGGCATGGTCGGTCAGGTGGAACTGCTGGTAGCGCTTGACCACTCCCGACTCGAGGTGCGGGCGCAGGCGTTGATCAAAGGTGGAGAGTTTCACGGCCGGTGCCATGAAGCTGATCGACTCGAACTTCATGCCCTCTTGCGCCAGCCGGTCGACCATGAAGGCCGCCACGATGCTACCTGCCGAGTGGCCGACAAAGTGCATGCGGATTTTCTTGTTGGCCACGGCGTGTTTGAAATGGCGGTACAGCAGCACGCCGCCCGCCTGCTCGTCGTCGGGCACGCCTGGTTTGTAGGCGCTCATGGCGTCGGCGTTTTGCTTCATCTCGCCCCAAAGCTGGGTGCCGGGCCGGGCCAGCAGGCGCTCCAGGCGCTGGTTCCACCAGTTCTTGAGCGAGTAGCCAGTCGTGCGCGGAATGTCTTTCGCCGCTTCTTCAAGCCGGAGCAGCAGGGTCGAGAAAAAGTCGCTCTCCCACATCAGGAAGATGGGAAATATCTTGTGCTCGTAAAGCATCGGGATCCACTGCGCAGCAATGTCAGCCGCCGTGCTCTCACCCACCAGGCCGCCATGGGCGTAGATGCACACATCGACCACTTCGTCTTCAAGGCACCAGGCCTTGCGCGCCTGCGCGAGGTGCACGTCGACCAGCGCGCGCACGTCGTCGGGCTGGGTGCGAAACACGCCCGAGTTGCTGAGCGCGCCGTCGTTGCCCATGTTGATGATGAAGGGCGATATCTCGCGGTTGCGAAGCACTTCGCTGGCCGCCAGCGCCACGCGGCCCTGCGCGTCGGTGCGCAGGCTGATCGACTTCGAGATGGCGGTGTGGTCGCGTGTCACCACGCCGAGTTGGGCCACCCAGCAGTCCATCGCGTTGCGCAGCCAGTCGTCGTAGCCAAAGATGGCGTAGCCGTGTGAGCCCCACTCGGGGCCCCAAGAGTTCTGGATCAGAAAACCACGCTCGTTGTAGCCAACGATGGCAAACGCATGGCCGGGGTGGTCGGCGTCGCCGCCTTGCACCGGGATCTCCCACACGCCTTTGAACGAGGTCGGGCGCCGTTTCATCACGGGCTGGTTACTGCCTTCGTCCCAGCCGGTGTGACACCCGGCGCTCGCGTAGATGATGCCCACCTCGTTGAGCGCGGCGTGCATGTCGGTGATCGACCGGGTGTCGATGCGGTAGTAAGCGCCGAGCGGGCGCTTGACGGCGTCGAACCACCAGTCTTCCGAGAGCTTCTTGCTGGCCGGCGGCATCTCCAGCCCGGGGAAGAAGGTTTCGTGGCAGGCACCGTGTTTGAACCAGCCTTTGAGCGCACCACGCAAGCTGGAGCCCTTGTCTTGCACCGAGCCCGGAAACTCGTCGTAGCGCCGCGCCATCGAATACAGCATGAAGGGCGAGATGGCGGGCTTGACCTCGCGGCGTGCGCTGCCCAGCAGGTGCTCGACCACCAGCGACAGCCCGAAGCCAGTGCAGGCCATGGTGTCACCCTGGTTCTTGACCGGCAAACCCACAGCCGGAAACAGCGTGGGCGCCGGCGCACGGCCCACGTTGGGCCGGAACGGCCGGTCACGCGAGTCGGGCGCGTCGGGGTGGGCGACGCGCATGAAGAGCGCGGTGGGCTTCTTGGTTGTTTTCTTGCGGGTGACCATGGATGCCTCCTTGAGGAGCGTGCATGGTCTGGCTGCCGGGCAGCGGCGTCAAGACCACGTTCTGGGGAGGCGTGCGATGCCTCCTTTTGGACGCAAAGATCGCAAAGGCAGACGCAAAGGTCGCCAAAAAAGCCTTGTCATTCCC
>JBBRFR010000150.1:0-8785 GCA_038241485.1 Burkholderiales bacterium | reverse complement strand
ACCACCTCGGTGATGTTTCGCACCGCGGTGCAGGGCCCGAACTACGGCGCCTTGCAGCTGGAATGGACCTACCCGATCAAGCGCGACCAGCCCAACGGCCTGCGCTGGTTCGTGCAGGCCTTCAGCGGCTACGGCGAAACGCTCACCGACTACAACTTCCGCCAGAGCAGCTTTGCGCTGGGGTTGATGTTCATGCAGTTCTGAGCGCCATCTCGGCCGCCACCGCGCGCAGTGGGGCGCTCACCGGCGCGTGCCCGGCCAGGCGCCGCCAGAAGGTTTGCGCCAACGGGCTGGACACGGCGCCACGCACCGGCCGCTGCGGCTCGAAGGCGCTGTAGTCGTGCAGGCCGCTGAAGGCGTCGGGCCGCCAGCGCATGGGCAGCATGTCGTAGAGCGGCGCGAGCGCAAAGCGCGCCTTGGCGGGCGCGTCGGCCCACAGGCTCAGGTTGCCGAAGTGCATGTCGGTGTTGCCGATGAGGCGGCCGAATTCGAGCAGCGTGCGCACCTGACCAGCGTCGCGCTCGCTCAGGCGGCGCTGAGCGGCCAGCGCGTCGCAAGTCGCGGCCCAGTGCTGGCGGGGGCCGGGCACCAAGGCCTGGTGGATGGCGTGCAGGGGCACGGCGTGCCGGCGGCCGTGGGCGCCGATGCGATCGAAGCGTGTGGATTCGAGGTAGGTGCGCGTCGGGGTTTCGAGCAGGCGCGTGGTGGCCGTGGGGAACCCGTGCTCCCCGAGCACGTGCAAGGCCAGGCATTCCGCATGCAGCAGGTCGTGCCAACGCTCGCCAAAGGGTGTGTCACGCGGGGGTGAAAACTTCACCAGCACCCGCTCACCCGAAACCAGCCCGGTCAGGAACTTCGACTGCTCACCCCCGGCCGACGAGCCGGCGGTCAAGGTGGCCATGACATCGGCTGCGAGCCCGTCGTAGTAGGTAGCGCGCCGTGCGACATCGGTTGGCCCCTCAGGGGCGATGTCGCCCCTGAGTTCGCCGATGGAGACGGCGCCGGGGTGATCGTCCACACGCAAAGCGGCATACAGCAGCTCTTCCACGCGCCATTGTTCGGGGTCGCCGCTCAAACCCAGGCGAATGGCCCACTCGCGGCCCAGAAACCCTTGCAGCCTGAGTGGCGACAAAAACCACGGCAACTCGCCACGCGTGAGTTCGTCGATGCCGGCGCCCGACACATGCACCCGCTCGCCAACCAAGAGCGTGAGCGTGCCCCAGCGAGTGGTGTGGCCTTGCGGGTCAGTCCACCACAGGGTTTGCTGCGGCGGCAGGCCGCGTATGGCGTGCGGCAAACCATAGCGGGTGCTCTTGCCGCGGCCCACCGTGACGAGTTGGCTCCCCAAAGCGCGCAGGGCGCGCGACACCGTGGGCTGGCTCTTTCCGGTGAGCTGTTGCAACTCGGCCGACGTGGCCACGCCCCGTTCGGCCAGGGCACCTAGAACCGTGGTTTGCAGTGGATCGAGTGAGGCTTCCATGAATAGGATTCATCAGGGAATAACTTCTTGAAAATCAAGTAGTTAGCGCAGATGAAGAATCCTATATGAATAACAAATGAATAGCAATTTCAACGCGTTCAAGCCGCCCGCGGTTCACCCGAGCGCCATTGCTGTACCAAGCCGGCCCACTTCGCGCGCGCGGCGGTGAGGTGGCGCGCTTTCACATGGCCGTAGCCGCGAATGTCTTCCGGAATGCTGGCGATGGCCACCGCCAATGACAGGTTGCCGGCGTTCAAACCCTCCAGCACTTCGTCGATGCTGTTGCTGTAGTCGCCGATCAAGGCCCGCTCGGTTCGGCGCTCTTCGGTGTGGCCAAACACGTCGAAGGCGGTGCCGCGCAGGCCTTTCAGCTTGGCCAGCACACGAAACGCCGTGAGCACCCAGGGGCCGAACCCCTGCTTCTGCAGCTCACCCTTGTCGTTTTTCTTGGCCAGTAGCGGCGGGGCCAGGTGGTAGTGGATCTTGTAGTGACCTTCAAACTGCGCCGACACCTTGTCGAGAAAACCTTTGTCGGTGTGCAGGCGCGCCACTTCGTATTCGTCCTTGTAGGCCATCAGCTTGAAGAGGTAGCGCGCCACGGCCTCGCTGAGTTTTTGTGAGCCCAACGGTGCTTCGGCGACTCTCACTTTCTCGACAAAACCCCGGTACTGCGCCGCATAAGCCGCGTTCTGGTAGCCGGTGAGAAAGGCCACCCGTTGGGCCACCATCTCGTCGAGCGCACTGGTTTTGCGCACGAACTCGATCACCTGCGCGCTTTGCGTGAGCGCTTTCACCGCCGCCAGGTCGTGCGCCGCACGGCGACCCCATTCAAAGGCCTTGCGGTTGTTGTCGACCTGCACACCGTTGAGCTCGATCGCGCGCATCAGCGAGGCGTGGCTCAGCGGCACACGCCCTTGTTGCCAGGCGTAGCCCAGCATCAGCGGGTTGGTGTAGAGCGAGTCACCGATCAGCTTGACCGCCAGCTGGTCGGCGTCAAAGGCGCCCACGTTTTTCGCTCCGGCCGCGGCGGCAATCGCGGCCTCGCAGCTCGCCTGCGGAAATTGCCAGTCGGGGTTGTTCACAAACGCTGCGGTGGGCGAGCCGTGGGTGTTGAGCGCCACGTAGCTGCGGCCTTCACGCATGACCGCGAG
This sequence comes from Burkholderiales bacterium, assembly GCA_038241485.1. GTDB lineage: Bacteria > Pseudomonadota > Gammaproteobacteria > Burkholderiales > Burkholderiaceae_C > Rhizobacter. The sequence continues at coordinate 6,154 of JBBRFR010000150.1, read as the reverse complement.
CGTGCCCTTGTTGGCGCCCACGATCGGGTCGCAGGCGATCACCAGATCGGCCTCGGCGGTGCCCACCTTGGTGGTGTAAATCGCGTCCATGTGGTCGGCGATCTGGATGTGGCTCCAGGTGCTGCCGCCCTTTTGCGCCAGGCCCGCCGAGTCTTGCGTGACGATGCCCTTGCCTTCAATGTGCGCGGCCATGCCCAGCAGCTGGCCGATGGTGATGACCCCGGTGCCGCCCACACCGGCCACCACGATGCCCCAGGCCCGGGCTTGCCCCTGGTCATCCTGGGATGACGGCAACACGGGTTCGGGGATCGGTGGCAATGAGAACGGGTCGGGCCGTTCGGTGCTCGCCTTGTTGGCCGATTTCAACTGCCCACCTTCCACCGTGATGAAGCTCGGGCAGAAGCCCTTCACACACGAGTAGTCCTTGTTGCAGCTGTTCTGGTTGATGCGGCGTTTGCGGCCGAACTCGGTCTCAACCGGCTCCACGCTCAGGCAGTTGCTCTGCACCGAGCAGTCGCCGCAGCCTTCGCAGACCAGCTCGTTGATCACCACGGTCTTGGTCGGCTGAGCCAGCGTGCCGCGCTTGCGGCGGCGGCGCTTTTCGGTGGCGCATGTCTGGTCGTAAATGATGGCGGTGGTGCCCTTGAGTTCGCGGTACTCGCGCTGAATGCGGTCGAGCTCGTCGCGGTGAAACACCGTCACGCCGGGCGCGAGCGACACACCGGCGTACTTCTCGGGTTCGTCGGTCACGATGCACAGCGCGCTCACGCCTTCGGCTTTCAGGCTGTGCATGATCTGCAGCACCGAGTGGCCCTCGGGTCGCTCGCCGACACGCTGGCCGCCGGTCATCGCGACCGCATCGTTGTACAAAACCTTGTAGGTGATGTTCACGCCGGCCGCGATGCTCTGGCGAATGGCCAAACTGCCGCTGTGGAAGTAGGTGCCGTCGCCCAGGTTGGCGAAGATGTGTTGGTCTGTCGTGAAGGGCGCCTGGCCGACCCAGGGCACGCCTTCGCCGCCCATCTGGGTGAAGGTGGAGGTTGAGCGATCCATCCACACCACCATGTAGTGGCAGCCGATGCCGGCGACCGCGCGCGAGCCTTCGGGCACCTTGGTGCTGGTGTTGTGCGGGCAGCCGCTGCAAAAGAAGGGCAGGCGGTCGCCGCTGTCGACGTTCATCGTTTGCAACGCGCGGTCTTTGGCCTCGATGAGGGTGAGGCGTGAGTCGATGCGCGCTGCGGTCTCGGCATCCACCCCCAGCTTCTTCAGCCGTTTGCCGATCGCCTTGGCGATGATCGCGGGCGTGAGGTCGGCCTGGGCACGCAGCAGCCAGTTGCGCGCCGGGTTGGGCTGTGACCACTCGCCGCCGCTCTGGTCGCCTTCGGCTTCGTCGAACTTGCCAAGCACGTTGGGCCGCACGTCGGCGCGCCAGTTGTAGAGCTCTTCTTTCAGCTGGTACTCGATGACCTGACGTTTTTCTTCGACCACCAGAATCTCTTGCAGGCCTTGCGCAAACTCGCGCGTGATCGTGGCTTCGAGCGGCCACACCACGTTGACCTTGTGCAGGCGGATGCCGAGGCGGCGGCAGTCGTCGTCGCTCAAGCCCAGGTCGTGAAGCGCTTGCCGTGTGTCGTTGTAGGCCTTGCCCGAGGCGATCAAACCGAACCGGTCGTTGGGGCCGCTGATCACGTTGTGGTTGAGCTTGTTGGCGCGCACGTAGGCGAGGGCCGCGTACCACTTGTGGTCCATCAATCGCGCTTCTTGCTCCAACGGCGCGTCGGGCCAGCGGATGTGCAGGCCGCCTTCGGGCATCACAAAGTCTTCTGGCAGGACGATGTTCACGCGGTCGGGGTCCACATGGTCGCTGGCCGACGATTCGACGATCTCCTGGATCGTTTTCATGCCCGCCCACACGCCCGAGAAGCGGCTCATGGCAAACGCATGCAAGCCCATGTCCAAGATGTCTTGCACGCTGCTCGGGAAGAACACCGGCAGCCCACACGCCTTGAAGATGTGGTCGCTCTGGTGGGCGGCGGTGGAGCTCTTGGCGATGTGGTCGTCACCGGCCAGTGCGATCACGCCACCGTGTTGGGCGGTGCCGGCCATGTTGGCGTGTTTGAACACATCGGAGCAGCGGTCGACCCCCGGGCCCTTGCCGTACCAGATGCCAAACACGCCGTCGAACTTTTTGCTCTGTGGGTAGAGGTCGAGCTGCTGCGTGCCCCACACCGCCGTGGCGCCCAGCTCTTCGTTGACGCCGGGCTGGAACACGATGTTCTGCGCCGAGAGGTGTTTTTTGGCCGCCCACAGCGCCTGGTCGTAGCCGCCGAGCGGCGAGCCGCGGTAGCCGCTGATGAAGCCGCCGGTGTTCAACCCCGCCAGCGCATCGCGTGTGCGCTGCAACATGGGCAGCCGCACCAGGGCTTGCACCCCGCTCATGAAGGCTTGGCCTGTAGGCAGCGAATACTTGTCGTCGAGCGTCACGCTCTCCAGGGCTTTGCGGATGGCTTCCGGTAGCGGTGCGTTCATGGTCTCTGAAACTCCTGGTGATGGTGCGTTGAGGCAGCTCGTGACCGCCTGGCGCCTGTGCCGTTTTGAAAGGTCAGTGTAGAGATTCGAAGTCTGCATGTCCTTTCTTTGTTTGCTGCTGAAAGGGGTCTTGCGGCAATAATCTTGCGCTGAACAGCCTCCTGGAGATGAGATGACGCTCAAAAAGCCGTTCCCAGGGAAAACCATCAAGGCCAACGACGAAGCCGATCTCCCCCACGGTGACGACCTCGATCGCTACGACGTGCTCATCCTGAGCGAGTTGCAACAAGACGCACGTTTGTCCAACGCCGAGCTGGCGGCGCGCATTGGCCTGTCGGCCGCGCCCACCTGGCGGCGTGTGAAGTGGCTCGAAGATCAGGGCTTCATCACCGGCTACCGCGCTGAGATCGACCGCCGCAAGATCGGCCTCGGGGTGCTGGCCTTCGTGCGGGTCGACGCCGAGCGCAATACCGGAATCGCCACACGCGCACTCGAAGACGCCATCCGCAAATTGCCCGAAGTGATTGCCTGCCACTACATTTCAGGCACCGGCACTTTTGAGCTGCAAGTCATGGCCACCGACCTGGACGCGTTCTCCCGTTTTTCCATCGAGACCTTGCTCAACCTCCCCAACGTCAAAGACATCCACACCAGCTTCTCGCTGGGTGAAGTGAAAGCCGTCGCCGCCTTGCCGCTCGGCCACTTGCAAGCCGCCAAATCGCGCTCGCGCTGACACCTCTTTTGTTGATGCCCATGACCCGCCTGGCCGACCGCCTGCTCGGCACCGAACCCAAGCAGCGCCTGCGCCTGGTGCAGTGCGGCACCGCCATGCTGCTGGCGCTGGGCAGCGTGATCCACATGCAGTACCTGGTGTGGGCCGGGCTCGCGCCGGCCGTGCCCACGGCGTGGTGGACGCTGGTGCTGATGGGTGGTTTCGCGGTGTTCTTCATCACCATCCGCAGCGGGCGAAACTTGCGTTGCGCCGAGCCCTCGTTGACCGTGCCGCAGATGGTGTTTGCCATTGTTTGCGGTGCGGTGGCGTATGCCATTGCAGGGCGCGGGCGGGGTGGGGCCTTCCCGATCCTGATGGTGATCTTCATGTTCAGCATGTACTCGCTGCCGCCGACCACGGTGTTGCGCACGAGTTTTTTTGCGGTGGCGGTGTTCGGCATCACGATGGGGGTGATGGCGCACCGCAACCCGGCCATTTACGAGCCCGCGGTGGAGTGGGGCCACTTCATCATGATCGCCATCATGGTGCCGGCCATCGCGGTGCTGGCCGGGCAGCTGAGCAGCTTGCGCGATCGGTTGCGGCGGCAGAAAAAAGACATCGCGGTGGCGCTCGCGCGCATCCAGGAGCTGGCCACCCGCGACGAGCTCACCGGCCTCATCAACCGCCGCCACATGGTTGAGTTGATGGAACAAGAGCGCCAGCGCGGCGTGCGCTCGGGCCAATCGTTTTGCATCGCGGTGATCGACATCGACGACTTCCGCCACATCAACGACAAACACGGCCACGCCTTTACCGACGAGCTGCTGCGCCGCTTCGCCAACGAGGCGCTCAACGTCATCCGCATCTCCGACCTCTTGTGCCGCTGGGACGGCAAGGAGTTCTTGCTGATGCTCTCCAACACCCGTGCCTCGCTCGGCCGCGTGAGCCTGGAGCGGCTGCGCGAGCGCATCAACGCGCTGCCGGTCGAAGTGCAGGGCGCTGCCATGCACATGAGTTTTTGCGGCGGGGTCACCGAGCACCGCGCTGGCGAGACGGTGGCCGACACCGTGCAGCGCGCCGAACACGCCTTGCTCACTGCCAAGGCGGCGGGCCAGAACCGGGTCGTGCTGGGTTGACACACCCCACGCCACCTTGGCGTCACCTGTTGCTGGCCTTGGCGGTGGTGGCGGTGTGGGGCACCAACTTTGTCGTCATCAAGTTCGCGCTGGCGCACCTGCCGCCGCTCTTGTTTGCGGCGCTGCGTTTTGCGCTGGCCTTCTTTCCCGCGGTGCTGCTGTTGCCGCGGCCGGCCGTCTCGTGGCGCAACCTCGCCGCCTATGGCGTGTTGATCGGCGTGGGCCAGTTCGGGGTGTTGTACCTCGCCATGAAGGGCCACATCTCGCCCGGCCTCGCCTCGCTGGTGATCCAGACACAGGTGTTTTTCACCATCGTGCTGGCCATGCGCGTGGCACGCGAGCAGGTGCAGCCTTACCAGTGGCTGGCGCTGATGCTGGGGGCCGCGGGCATTGGCGTGATCGCCACCCACACGGGGGGTGACACCAGCGTGCTCGGCTTGTTGATGGTGCTGGGCGCCGCCTTCTGCTGGGCCTGCGCCAACATGGTCAGCAAGCGGGCGGGCAGCGTCAACATGCTCGCCTACGTGGTGTGGTCGAGCGCGGCGGCGGTGCCCCCGCTGCTCGCCTTGTCGCTGCTGTTCGAAGGCTGGCCGGCCATCGAAGCCGGCTTGCGCCACGCCGACGCGGCCACCTGGGCGGCGGTGGCGTGGCAGGCCTTTGGCAACACCCTCTTCGGTTATGCCGCCTGGGGCTGGCTGTTGGCGCGCCACCCCGCGGCCAGCATCACACCCGTGGCCTTGCTGGTGCCGGTGTTCGGCATGGGCGCGGCCAGTGTGATGCTGGCCGAGCCGCTGCCAGGCTGGAAGCTGGCCGCTGCGGCGCTGGTGTTGTGCGGCCTGGCGCTCAACCTGCTGTGGCCGCGGCTGAGGGGCGCGCTGGCCAGGTAGAAGTTGTGGCACGGCCTTTGCACTGCCTTGGGGAATGTTGGCCCGCCCGAGGTGGTGCATGTTGTCCGAGCTGAACCTTCCGTCGCGCGCTTGTGCTGCGCCAGCCCGTGCGTCACAGGTGAGCCCGGCCTGGAGCGAGCGCCTGCAGCTCTTGCTCGAATCCACCGGCGAAGGCATCTTCGGCATCGACCTCGCCGGCCGCTGCACCTTTGTGAACCGCGCCGCGGCCGAGAAGCTGGGCTACCGCACCGACCAAGCATGGCCGCAACATGCACGAGCTGATCCACCACGCCCACGCCGACGGGCGCCACTACCCCAAGTGCGACTGCCCCATCTTCAACGCCTTTCGCCGCGGCCTGCCCCGCCGCATTGACAGCGAGGTGTTGTGGCGTGCCGACGGCAGCCACACCAGTGCCGAGTACTCGTCGCACCCGATCCTTGACAACGGCCAGGTGCAAGGCGCGGTAGTCACCATCGTCGACATCACCGAGCGCAAGCGCGCCGAGGCGCAGCTGGCGCAGGCGCGCGAGCAGCTCGAAAAGCGTGTCGAAGAGCGCGCCCGCATCGCCCGTGAGATCCACGACGAGCTGGGCTCGCTGCTGGTGGCACTGAAGATGGATGTGAACTGGCTCGAAAAACGCATTGACGACAAACCACCGCTGCAGGCCAAGTGCCACGGCATGGGTGGGTTGATCGACCGCGCGGTCGACAACCTCGGGAGCATCCTCGACCACCAGGGCCTGTGGGCCGCGCTCGAATGGCAGGCGCAAGAGTTCATCGAAACCACCGAGCTGCGCCACGAGCTGCGGGTTCACGTGTACGCCGGTGTGATGACCACCTGATCGTGCGCCAGGGCATCCGCCAGGTGCTGGCGACGCGGCCGACATCGA
>JBBRFR010000149.1:0-8814 GCA_038241485.1 Burkholderiales bacterium | reverse complement strand
CCCCACGTCCATTCAAGTCACCGCCGGTGAAGGCGCGGTGCCCGGCAACTACGCCATCAGCGTGCAGTCGCTGGCCACCTCGCACGCCGCCGTGACCCGCACCTACGCGTCGCCCGACGAGCTGGTGGGCCCCGGCACCTTGCGGGTGGAGATCGGCAGCTTCGGCCAGGCTGGCTTTGCGCCGCAGCCGAACCTGGCGGCCATGAGCATCGACATCAGCCCCACCGACTCGCTGGCCACGGTGCGCAACAAGATCAATGCCGCTGGTGCAGGTGTGTCGGCGGTGATCGTGAACGACACCACCGGCACGCGCCTGGTGATCAGCTCCACCAACCCTGGCAGCAACAGTGCATTCCGCCTGTCGGGCGACGGCGGCGCGGCCGACCTGAGCTTCGACCCCGACCAGCCCGTCAACGCCATGACCCAGACGCAGGCCCCGGCCGATGCGCAAGTCACGATCAACGGCCTGCCGATTACCACCTCGGGCAACCGGCTCACTGACACGGTTCAGGGCCTGACCATCAACCTCAACCGTGAAACCACGGGCACGGTGCAGATCAGCGTGAACCAAGACAACACCGCCATGAAAAGCGCGGTGCAGGGCTTTGTCGACAGCTACAACGCCCTGGCCAAAATGTTGTCTGCGCAGACCAAATACGACGAAGCCAGCAAGACCGCCGGCAAGCTGCAAGGTGACAGCACCGCCGTGTCGCTGCAGCGGCAGCTGCGCAACGCGCTCACGGCGCCGTCGTCGGCATCCAGCGTCTACGAAAGCCTGAACTCGGTGGGTGTGACGTTGCAGTCCAACGGCACCCTCAAGGTCGACGACACCCGGCTGACCAGCGCGCTCAACAGCAACCTCACCGAGGTGAGGAATCTGTTCTCGGCCAGCAACCCGACCACCCCGGCTGCAAACGGCATTGCCACCCGGCTGCGCATGTTCGGCGACCAGATGCTGGCCTCTGAAGGCGCGCTCACCACCAAGACCGCGGGTCTGAACACCAGCCTGTCGCTCAACCAGAAGCGCCAGGACGAGTTCACCAACCGCCTAGCGTTGACCGAAGCGCGCCTGCGCGCCCAGTACGCCTCGCTCGACACCAACATGTCGAGATTGACCGCGCTCAACACCTACATCACCAACCAGGTGGCGGCGTGGAACAAGAGCTCGGGCTGAAAACCGGAGGTCGCTTCATGAACCACGGGAAACCCCCTTTGTTCTGAAACGATCCCAGGCTCAAGCCAGCTCAACGGCGAACCGATAACCAAGCATCTGACCAACGCTTCAAGCCCAACAGACATGTTTGCTTCAGCTGCTACTTCTGCCCCCAACAAACGCCAGCTCGGCGCCTACCAGCAAGTCCATGTGACCACCGGTGTGGACGGCGCTTCGCCGCACCGCCTGGTGCAAATGCTGTTTGAAGGCTTGCTGGATTCTTTTGCACAAGCCCGTGGTGCCATGCGCCAAGGCCACATCGAAGCCAAGGGCGAGGCCATCGGCCGCGCCGTGCGCATCATCGAAGAAGGCCTGCGCGCCGGCCTGAACATGGAAGAGGGCGGCCAACTCGCCGCCGACCTGCGTGACCTGTATGCCTACGTGATCGTGCGCCTGACCCACGCCAACCGGCACAACGACGAAGCCGCCATCACCGAGTGTGTCGGGCTGATCGAACCCCTGAGCAAGGCCTGGGCCGAAATCGGCCACAAGGCGGCGGCATGAAGCGCGCAGAACGCCTGCGCACCGCCACCCCCACCAGCGCCTTGGGAGACATCATGAACAACGCCTTGCTCCAGTATTACGAAGCCATCGAACAGGCCAGCGCCGACATGCTGCTGGCCGCCCGCTCGGGCGATTGGGATCAGGTCGTCAAGCTCGAAGGCGCGTGCGCGGTGCTCATCTCGCAGCTCAAGCACGCTGCCAACGCGCAACACCTCGACAGCGAAGAAGCGCAACTCAAGTCGCGCATCATGCAGCGCATCTTGATCAACGACGCCGAGATTCGCCAGCTGGCCGAACCCTGGCTCGAAGACCTCGACGGCATCCTCGCCGGCCGGCCCAAGTCGGTTCACTGAACGAACACCGAAAGCACCTCGTGGACACCATGCCGATGCAGCTGGACGCCGTGGCGGCAGCCCACGGCGGGCTGGCCGAGTTCCAGATCACGTCGCAGCCTGAGCTTGTCAAGACGCTCAAATCGCTGATCGACGGCAACGTGCTGATCAACATCAACGGCAGCGACGGCGCGGCCTACACCACCACGCTGTGGGCGATCGACCCCGCACGCGGCCTCTTGAGCTTCAGCGCCGACGCCGACAGCAACCAGGTGCAAGCGCTCGTCGAAGCCGAAGACGCGGTCGCCGTGGCCTACCTCGACAGCATCAAGCTGCAGTTCGACGTGAGCGGGCTGGTGCTGGTGCGAGGCGGCAAGTCGAGCGCGCTGAACTGTGCCTTCCCGCGTGTGGTCTACCGTTTTCAGCGGCGCAATGGCTACCGCGTGCGACCGCTGCTGCGCAGCACACCGGTGGTGCGGGTGCGCCACCCGATGATTCCCGACATGGGTTTGAGCCTGCGCGTGCTCGACGTGAGCATTGGCGGCTGTGCGCTCTTTCTGCCCGACAACGTGCCGCCGCTGCAGCCTGGCGTGGTGCTCAATGGCGTGCAGATCGAGCTTGACATGGACACCCGGGTCAACACCTCGCTGCGCCTGCAGCATGTGACCTCGCTCAACCCCGACGCCCGTGGCGTGCGCCTGGGCTGCGAAATTGTCGACCCTTCGGCCGACGTGCTGCGCGCCTTGCAGCGCTACATCGACCAGACGCAAAAACGCCAGCGCGCCCTCGCGCGCTGAAGCGCTTAAGGCTTGGCGAGCGGCGCGTTGCGCTGCGCCTCGGCCCAGGTGGCCTGGCATTGCTGACTGAGCTTTTCTTCCATCTCGGGCGAGTTGTCTTGCCCGATGGCCTTTTGTGCCAGCTCGCGTTCTTTGCGGTACTTGTTGCTCTTGCGGGCACTGCCCAGCTCGGCGCGCCGTTGGGCGTCGGGCTTCACCTTCCACAGCGCCAGATAGGCCTTGTCACGCTGCCCACGCATATGGGGAAAGCGCGCTTCGCATTTGGCGTAGCCGAGGTCGAACTGGGCCAGCACCTTGATGTCTGACGGCAGCGCCTGCGCGCTGGTTGCCAGCAGCCCGAGAAGGGCGAGGGTGATCGGAATTCTCATAGGAACTGCCTGGGTGTGGAGCCTGTGCTGCTCGGCATTGTGATCGCGAACCTGGGCCGGGACTGCAACCGAGTGTGGCGTGCTCACGGTCGCAGATCGAGGGTTTTTTTCGCCGGCGTCGAGCTGGCGTTGAACCACGGCTTCAGGGGAACGGTGCAGGCTCATCGGTGCGGTGCAGCCCTTGTCAACGTGGCTCGGAGGCGGCCGACGAGGCCGGCAGGCCGATGCGGCGGGCGGTGTTCTCGATCGCGCGGCTGGCGGCTGAGGCGCCGCGCCCCACTGCGCTGGCCGCTGTCTTGACACCGCCTTCTGCTGCGCTGACGCCGCGCTTGATGCCGCTTTCAGCCGCACTCGCGCCGCGTTTCACGGCGCTTTCGACCTTGTTCACCACGGTCGATGATGAGCTGGCCGCGGGCTTGGCTGCTTCAGTGGGGTGGGCCAGGGCCAGCAAGCACGGCGTTTGCAGCAGCACGAAAAATGTCAGGGTGCGCAGGGGTTTGAACATCTCGGACTCCATCGAATGCATGAGCCACACGATGATAGCGGCGCACCCAAAGCCTGTGCGTCACACCTGCATGTTCATGATTTCGGAGTAAGCCTGAACCAGCTTGTTGCGCACCTGCAGCGTGGCCTGGAAGCCGATCTGCGCTTTTTGCATGGCAACCATGGTCTCTTCGAGGCTGACGGTGGGGTTGCCCATCTGCACCTGTTTTTGCATCTCTGAGGCCTGGGTCTGGCTGTCGCTCACTGCTCGCAGGGCTTGTGAGAGCTGCTGCTGGAAGCCCGCACCGTTCACCGGTTTGCTGTTGTTGACCAACGGCAGACCGTTCGTGCCGAGGCCAGCGCGGGCCGCGGCTTGGGCGAAGTTGAATGGTTTGAGGGTGACGTCCATGGAACAGAACTTTAGGGTTTTCTGTAAGCGGGCATGTCTGGAACTGGCCGCTCTTTGTGAGCCTGTTCCGCCCATCCTGGGGACTCAAGTTTCCAAATAATCGTTCCTATTCGGGCGGTCTTTGCCTGTTCGTCACGGACGTACACCAAACAACATGGACAACGCGGTCGCCATTGCCAACAACACCCAACTCGCCCAAGCGGCCGGTTTCGGCGGGCGGCTGGCCGCGATGCCGGTCAAGAGCCGCATCAGCCTGGGCGTAGGCGTTGCGGCTCTGATCGCCGTGCTGGCCGCCCTCACGCTGTGGAGCAGCCAGGGTGATTACAAGGTGCTGTACGCCAACCTGTCTGACAAAGACGGCGGCGCCATCATCGCCCAGCTGTCGCAGATGAACGTGCCCTACCGCCACTCTGAAGGCGGCTCGGCCATCTTGGTGCCGGCGGCACAAGTTCACGACCTGCGCCTGAAGCTTGCTTCGGCCGGCCTGCCCAAGGGCTCGGTGGTGGGCTTTGAGCTGATGGACGGCGCGCGTTTTGGCCAAACTCAGTTCCAGGAGCGCCTCACTTTCCAGCGTGGCCTCGAAGGCGAGCTCACCCGCTCGATCACGGCCATGCCTTCCGTGCAAAACGCACGCGTGCACTTGGCGCTGCCCAATCAGAATGGGTTCTTCCGCGAACAGCAAAAGCCGAGTGCCTCTGTGATGCTCACGCTCTACCCGGGTCGCACGCTCGACCGCGCTCAGGTGGCAGGCATCGTGCACCTGGTGTCGAGCAGCGTGCCCGAGATGAACCCCAAGGCGGTGAGCGTGCTCGACCAAACCGGCTCGCTGTTGTCTGGCGCCAGTGACACCACCTCGGGTGCCGGGCTCGATGCCCAGCAACTGCAGTATGTGAACCAGATCGAGGCCAGCTACAACAAGCGCATCCTCGACATCCTGGAGCCGGTGGTGGGCCGCGACAACCTGCGTGCGCAGGTCACCGCCGACGTCGATTTTTCACAGACCGAATCGACCTCTGAAGAGTTCAAGCCCAACCAGGGCGCCGATGTGCAAGCCACTGTGCGCAGCATGCAAAACAGCGAGCAGACCGGCAGCAACGGCGCGGGTGCGACCGGCATCCCCGGTGCCACCTCCAACCAGCCGCCTGTGCCAGCCACCGCGCCGGTCACCGGTGCGGCGCAGCCGCTGCAAACCGCCCAGAACGGCGCTGCCGGCGGCCAGAGCAGCAGCACCCGCAATGCAGTGACCAACTACGAAGTCGACAAGACGGTGAAGGTCACCCGCAACGCCACCGGTACGGTGAAACGCCTGAATGCCGCCGTGGTCGTGAACCACCGCAGCGTGACCGACGCCAAGGGCAAGACCAGCGTGCTGCCGCTCACCCCCGAGGAGCTGGAAAAACTCAACACGCTGGTGCGCGAGAGCATCGGCTTCAAACAAGAGCGTGGCGACTCGGTCAAGGTGATCAACGCGCCGTTCAAGGTCGAGGCCGTGGCCCGCGACGACACCCCGCTGTGGAAACAACCGCAAACCATCGATCTGCTGCGCGCTGGCGCCGTGCCGGCCGCGCTCGCCCTGGTGGCGCTGGTGGTGGTGTTCGTGTTGATCCGCCCGGCGCTCAAGGCTGCGCTGCAGCCGCCCGCACCGGTTGATTCGCGTGGCAATTCGCTGAACGCCGTGGTGGCCGACGACGAGGCGCTGCCCGCGGCAGAGCCCGAATTCCTGCGCATCGAGTCACCCAAGGTCAGCGCCCACCTGCACAGTGCACGCGCGTTTGCAAAAGAGAACCCCACCGCGGTCGCGAGCATCGTGCGCGGCTGGGTCAATGGCGATACCTTGAAGGCATAAGAGAACCGCATGGACGCACAAGGTCTCGAAGACGCAGCGATTCTGCTGATGTCGCTCGGAGAGGAAGAAGCCTCCGAGGTGTTCAAACACCTCTCGCCCAAGGAGGTGCAGGGCCTGGGCGAAACCATCGCCAGGATGAAGAGCGTGCCGCGCGAGAAGGTCGAGAGCGTGCTCGAGAAGTTTGCCACCGTGGCCTCCGAGCAGAGCAACCTGGTGACCGACACCGACGAATACGTGAAGGCCGTGCTGCGCAAGGCGCTGGGCGAAGACAAGGCCAATCTGCTAATCGACCGCATCTTGCAAGGCGGCGACGTCTCCGGCATCGAAAGCCTGAAGTGGATGGACGCCCAGTCGGTGGCCGAGCTGCTGCGCAACGAACACCCGCAAATCGTGGCCGCCATCTTGGTGCACCTCGACTTTGACCAGGCGTCTGGCGTGCTCAAGTGCTTCACCGAACGCCAGCGCAACGAAGTGCTGGTGCGCGTGGCCACGCTCGACGGCATTCAGCCCTCGGCGCTGAAAGACCTGAACGAAGTGATGAGCAAAGTGCTGGCCGGTGGCGACAAACTGCGCAAGGCCTCGCTGGGCGGCGTGAAAGCGGCGGCCGAGATGATCAACCTGATGGGTGCGAGTGTCGAGACCGCGGTGCTCGACTTCATCCGCGAAGCCGACAACGAGCTTGCGCAGAAGATCATGGACAACATGTTCACCTTCGACGATCTGGAGAAGATCGACGACAAGGGCATCCAGCTCTTGATGAAGGAAGTGCAGTCTGAATCGCTGGTCATCGCGCTCAAGGGTGCCACGCCCGAGATGCGCGAGAAGGTGTTCCGCAACATGTCGACCCGCGCCGCCGAGACGCTGCGCGAAGACCTGGAAGGCCGCGGGCCGGTGCGTGTGAGCGAGGTCGAGGCCGAGCAGAAAGAAATGCTGAAGATCGTCAGACGCCTGGCCGATGAAGGCCAGATCGTGCTCGGAGGCGGCGGTGACGATGAATTCCTCTAAACCGCCGGGTGGCGCGCCCAAGCCGGCCACGCCTTACAGCCGCTTCATCCCGCGCGAAGAGCTCAACTCCTTCGCGGCCTGGAAGCCGGGCGCGCTCTCGGGCGGTGAGGACAACACGGCCTCGCCGCTGCAACGTGCCGAGCCGCCGGCCCCGCCTGCACCGCCCAAGCCCTCACCCGCCGAAGAGCTGGCCGCCCATGTGCGCGCTGCACGCACGGCAGGCTACCAAGACGGCTACCGCGATGGGCTGGTGGCGCTCGAAGGTTTCAAACAAAGTTTTGCCGCGCAGACCACCGCGCAGGTGGGCGCGCTGATGCAGTCCTACAACCAGCAGCTCGACGACCTGCAGCAAGACATGGCGCGTGCGCTGGCCGTCTCGGCCACCCACCTCGCGCGCCAGATCGTGCGCAGCGAGTTGGTGCAACGCCCCGAGCTGGTGGCGGCGGTGGCGCAAGAAGCGGTCGACACGCTCTTGCTCAGCGCCCACCACATCACCCTGCGTGTGCACCCCGACGACCATGCGCTGGTGGCGCAAGGTGCTGCTGATGTGCTGGCCGCGCGCGGTGCACGCTTGTTGTCAGACGCCGCGGTCACACGCGGCGGCTGTGTGGTCGAGTCCGACATCGGTGTGATCGACGCGAGCTTGGAGGCCCGCTGGCGCCGCGCCGCCGCCTCGCTGGGCATCGACGAACGCTGGAACGGCGGCCCCGCACCGGCCGATGACGACGAAGTGAGCGACACATGATCTCCTCACCGCTCGAAACGCAAGCCCTGGCCACGGCCGAAAAGTGGCACCGCTACCTGGCCGACCTGCAGACCTTTGCGGCCGAGCCGGTGGCGCTCGAAACCCAAGGCACCCTTGTGCGTGTGGCCGGCCTGGTGCTCGAAGCCGCGGGCATCCGTGTGCCGGTGGGTTCGGTGTGCCAGATCCACATGGACGACCACCGTGTCGACGGCCAGCCGCCGGTGCTCGCCGAGGTCGTGGGTTTCTCGGGCGACCGCGCCTACCTCATGCCCACCAGTGACGTGCAAGGCCTGGCCAGTGGTGCCCGTGTCGTGCCACGCCCCTCACCCATCGTGCCGATGCAGCTCGGCGCCGCTTACCACCCCTGGCGCCGTGGCGAAGACCGCACGCAGCACCTGCCTGTGGGCGACGGCCTGCTCGGGCGCGTGATCGACTCGCACGGCCACCCGATCGACCGCAAGGGCCCGCTGGTGCACGTGCACAAGGAGCCGCTGATTCGCCGCCCCATCAATGCGATGGACCGCGACCCCATTCGCCAGCCTCTGGACACCGGCGTGCGCGCCATCAACGCCATGTTGACCGTGGGCCGTGGCCAGCGCATCGGCCTCTTCGCCGGCACCGGCGTCGGCAAATCGGTGCTGCTGGGCATGATGGCCCGCTACACCGCGGCCGACGTGATCGTGGTCGGGCTGATCGGCGAGCGTGGCCGTGAAGTGAAAGAGTTCATCGAAGACATCTTGGGCGAAGAAGGCATTCGCCGCTCGGTGGTGGTGGCCGCCCCGGCCGACGCCCCGCCGCTCACCCGCATGCAGGGCGCGAACTACGCGACCGCCATTGCCGAACACTTTCGCGACCGTGGCCAGCACGTGCTGCTGCTGATGGATTCGCTCACCCGCTATGCGATGGCCCAGCGCGAGATCGCACTCGCCATCGGTGAGCCGCCCGCCACCAAGGGTTACCCGCCCAGCTGCTTTGCCAAGCTGCCACAGTTGGTGGAGCGCAGTGGCAACGGCATCCACGGCGTGGGCTCGATCACCGCCTTCTACACCGTGCTGAGCGAGGGTGATGACCAGCAAGACCCGATCGCCGATGCGGCGCGCGGCATCTTGGAC
>JBBRFR010000148.1:0-8825 GCA_038241485.1 Burkholderiales bacterium | reverse complement strand
TGAAAGGCACACCGAATTTTTCAGCGGCACGCGCCGCGAGAATTTCGCCGTCGGCATGCTGCATGCCAGTGAGCCCGGTGGGCGCGATGGCCACCGGCATCGCCACGCTCTGGCCCGCCATCGTGGTGCGCAGCGAGCGGTTGCTCATGTCGACCGCCACGCGTTGGCGCAGCAAGATGCGCTGGAAATCGCTCTCGTTGGCGCGGTAGGTGCCTTCGGTCCAGGAGCCGGAGTCTGCGTAGTCGTAGAACATGCGCGGCACGCGCTTTTGCGCGAGCGCTCGAAGGTCTTCGATGCAGGTGATGACGGGCACTAAGCCACCCTTGCGCTGCGCGCTGTCCCGCCGCGCGGGAGTGCGCCCTCTTTCGGGCAACCGGGCAGAGGGCTCATCAACGCCGGCGCCGAGGCACGAAGTTGAGCTGGGTGCCGGCTGAGACTGGCGTGGCGCTCACTTGCACCGGCACTGCAGCCTGGTCTTGCAACTGGTCGGGGTGCCACAGCGTGAGCTGGGCGGCGCCGTCGGGCACACCCTCGATGGTGGCCACGCCCTTGGCGTCGGTCTTGCCGAACCAGGGGGTGTCCGTCACATAAACCTGGCCCCGCATTGAGCCGTGGAGGTGGCAGCTCAGGCCGATGGGGCCGGCTTGGTCCATCTTGAGGTCGGCGGTCGAGGTGCCCGAGGGCTTCTTGGCTGGGCCGCTGGGGTAGGCGTCGGTGCCGCTGCGCGCCGAGGCGATGGAGTCGGCGTCGAGCCGCAACTCAAAGGTTTTGGCCGGCGCAATGCTGCCGAGCGGGCCGCTCGGGGTGGAGCGCACGTGGTGGTCGTAGCCGTCTTTGTTGGTAAAGCGCAGCGTGCTGCCCACCGGCACCACCGTCAGAAAGGGAATGAAGCGCGAACCTTCTTGTGTGATCAGCACGGGCTTGGCAGCCGGCGCGGGCACGGTCTTGACGGTTTGCTGCACCAGCACCACCACGTCGGGGGCAGGTTTGCCGTCTTTGTCGGTGACGGTGAGCTGCACGGTGCCGGCGTGGGACAAACCGGCGACCAGGGCCAGCGCAAGCGAGGCAAAGGCGTTTTTGTTCATGGTGTGCGAAGAATTAGGTGGGGAGGATAGAGGCTTGGTGATGCCCGCGTCAGCGGGAATCCACGGTGCGCCGCGATGCCGGGTCTTCATGACGGTCAGGGTGTGTTGATGATGTCGCGGTGCATCGGCGCCAGCTTGGCCAGCAGTTTGTTTTGCGTGCCGAAGGCGATGCCTTGCGCGTCCATGCTGTGTTGCAGCACCTCGACCAGGGCGTTGAAGTTGCTCTTGGTGATGTCCATGCCGGCGTGGGCCTTTTTCATGTCGGGGCCTTTGAGCTTGCAGGGCCCACCCGAGACTTCGCAGAATTGCGCCACCAGCTGGGCCTTGACGTGTGGGTGATCCACGTCTTTGAAGAATGGGTTCATGCGCGAGTCGGCGAGCAGGCGTGTCATGAAGTCGTCCATCAGCCGGGTCAGGCCGGGCTGGGCGCCGAGCTGCTGGTAGAGGCTGTCGTCGGTGGCTGGTGCTTGCGCGCCGGTGGCTGGTGCCTGGGCGCCGGTGGATTGTGCGTAGGCGCCGTTGGCGAAGAGCGCGGTGCAGATGATGAGGCTGCGCAAAAGGGTGGTCAGGTGTTTCATGAGGGGCTCCGATTCAGAAAGCGATCTGGGCCGAGAGGTAGGTGCCGGTCTGACGGCGCGTGACGACCCCCGGCACGATCTTGCCGAGATCCACATAAGCGGCGGTGAGCGAAAAATGTTTGCTCGGCGCCCAGGCGATGAAAACATCGGCCCAATCGGCTTCTTTGAGCGCGCCGGCTCCGAGAGCGCTCACGTCGCGAAAGTTGTCGGGCTTGGCGCGGTACTCGGCGCCGATGGCGATGTTCTTGCTCAACAAGTAGGCCACCGACACCTCGGGCTGCAAGCTGTAGCTGCTGTGGTCGGTGGCGCCAAAGCCGAGCAGGCCGTTCTGGTTGGCCTTGGTGGCGCGCAAGGTGCCGTTGATGAGAATGCCTGGCGCGAGAAAGAGCTTGGTCGCACTGATGTAGAAGTCGGTGCCGCTGTGTTTGGCGCCGAGTGCGGTGAGCGTGTCGCCAAGACGGTCGGGGCGGGCTTTCTTGTGCTGCAGGCCAATGGCGATCTGCGGCATCCAGGAGTCGCTGTCGAGCACGGCGTCACCGGCCACACGAAGCTTCGCGCCGAAGATGTCTTGCTTGAGGCGAAGGCCGTCTAAGCCGAGCGCCGTGCCCACCGGGCCGGTGTCTAAATCTTGACGTGCGAGCGACACCTCGATGCGCTCACCGTAGCTCAAGGCCACGCCGTAGTCGTTGAGCGCGAAGTCTTGGGTCTTGACCCGCGTGCCGAAGGCCGAGCCACCGATCTCACCCGCGGTCGCATAACCGGCAGTCACGGCCCAGGGCGTGAGGCCGCCGCCGGCCGCGCCGTCGATGCTGCTCACACCGCCCGTCAGCAGCAGCTTGCCGCTGTAGGTGGTGGGGCTGGCGCTCTGTGCCAGGGCCGGCGCACCGGCCAGGGCCAGCGGCAGGGTGCAGGCCAGTGCCGTGCAGTGGCTGCGGATGCGAATGCTGCGAAAGGGCATGCGTGTTCTCCTTGTGTCGTTTGAACAGGTCTCGACGTCTGTTTACGCGTGCCCCTTACGTTTGGATGCACTTGGATGTGTGCACAAATTGGCAGGCGGCGCGTCAGCTTTCAGAGGGCGGTGCAGCGTCGAACAGCGGCATCGGCGCATGGTACGCAGCCGCTGCCTCTTGTGCCACCAGTGCCACCAGTGCCACCAGTGGGGCCCCTGCCCCACGAGGGTCAACCAGATCGGCCAGCTTGGCCAGGTTGCCAGCGCGCACGCCCAGCAGGCGCAGGCGGCGCGTGAGGTCGACCCGCTTGAGGCACTCGCCGGCCGCGCGGCGGATGCTGCGCGCGTCGAGCGTGTGGGCGGGCAGGGTGAGGTCGCGCGTCACGATCTTGAAGTCGTCGAAGCGCAGCTTGATGCCGATGGTCTTGCTGGCGTAGCCCTTGCGCGCCAGGTCGTCGGCCAGCTCGATGCACAGGTCGGTGAAGATGGTGCTGAGCGTGCTGCGGTCACGCACCGCATGCAGGTCGCGCTCGAAGGTGGTTTCCCGGCTCATCGACACCGGCTCACTGTAGGTGACCACCGCCCGCTCGTCGCGCCCATGCGCCGCTTCGTGCAGCCAGGCGCCGTAGCTCTTGCCGAAGTGGGCGAGCAGCAGCGCCGGGTCGGCGGCGGCCAGCTCGCCGATGGTGTGGATGTGGTGCGCCGCCAGCTTCTCGCTCGCCTTGGGGCCGATGCCGTTGATCTTGCGCACCGCCAGTGGCCAGATGCGCGTCGGGATTTCGTCTGTGCCCAGCAGCGTGAGGCCGTTTGGCTTGTCGAACTCGGAGCACATTTTCGACAACAGCTTGTTGGGTGTGACGCCCACCGAACACGTGAGCCCCGTGGCCTGGAACACCGCGTCTTTCAGTGCCTGGCCGGCGGCGCGGCCGGCGTCTTGCTGCGCGCCGGGGTGGTCGGTGAGGTCGATGTAGATCTCGTCGACGCCACGGTCTTCAACCAGCGGCGCCATGAGGCGCACCGCGGCCTTGAAGAGGCGCGAGTAGCGGCGGTACTCGTCGAAATCGACTGGCAGCAGGATGGCGTCAGGCGCCAACAGCGCCGCTTTCATCGTGCCCATGGCTGAAAACACGCCGAGCGCACGCGCCTCGTAGGTGCTGGTGGTGAGCACACCGCGGCCGGTGTAGTCGCGCAGGCGAAAAAACTCGTGGGTTCCGTCGGCGCGCTGTACCGGCTGGTGGCGCCGCCCGCCGCCGATCACCACCGGCAGCCCACGCAGCTCGGGGTAACGCAGCAGCTCGACCGACGCGTAGAACGCATCCATGTCGAGGTGGGCAATCAGGCGGAGTGCTGGGGTAGCCATGTGCGTGTGCAAGAGGCTGTATTTTCATACAGGTATGGCCCGCCGTGTTGGCGTTCTGTGCCCGCGGCAGGCCATGCAGCCGGCCGGTAACATGCCCGCCCATGAACTACACCGCCCACTGCCTGTGCTCAGGCGTCGCCTTCCGCATCACCGGCGAGTTGGAGCCGATCCAGGTGTGCCACTGCGTGCAATGCCGCAAGGCGCAGGGCACGGTGTTTGCCACCAACACGCCGGTGGCGCGCTCGGCTTTTCATCTCGACCGTGGCGCGGAGTTGTTGACCGAGTACGAGTCGTCACCCGGCAAAAAACGCGCGTTCTGCAGCCACTGCGGCTCGCCCGTCTACAGCCGCCGTGACGACCTGCCCGAGGTGCTGCGCATTCGTGCCGGGCTCATCAACGAGCCGCTGGCGGTGCGGCCAGCGGCACACTTTTACGTGGCCAGCAAGGCGAATTGGTGGAGCATCAACGATGACCTGCCCCAGTTTGCCGCGGCCTACACTGCACCCAACACCTGAACCACCCACGTGCTCGATTTCGAAGCTGCTCCCATTGAGTCGTCGCAAATGCGGCGTGCCGGCAAGGGTTTGCTCTCGCTCGCCTTGATGGACGCGCGCAACCACACGCTGCGCTGGATGAGCGCACTCGAAGCCGCACTCACCGAGCCGCCGCTGGGTGTGCCGATGCAGCCCGAGCTGAACCCGCCGCTGTGGTCGCTCGGCCACCTGGGCTGGTTCCAGGAGTACTGGATTTCGCGCAACGTGCATCGCCAACGCGGCGAACACGCCGACCCCGGGTCACTGCGGCTGGCCTCGATCGACCCCTTTTCCGACGAGTGGTACGACCCCACGCTCGCCCCCCACGGCGCCCGCTGGCAACTGCCGCTGCCGCACGCGCAGGCCACACGTCATTACCTGGCCGACACGCTGGAGACCACGCTCGAGCTGCTGGAGCACACGCCCGAAGAAGACGATGCGCTGTACTTTTATCGCCAGGCGCTGTTTCGCGAAGACATGCAATGCGAGGCGTTTGCCGAGATGTCGCAGACGCTGGGCTTCGATGCCGGCCTCTTGCCCTTGCTCGGCACCCTGGCCACGCGTGGCCCGCTCTTGTTCCCGGCCGCGCGCTGGTCGCTGGGCACGGGCCCGCATGGTTTTGCATTCGACAACGAGCGCCCTGCGCACGAGCACGCCGTGCCCGAGTTCGAGATCGACGCGCAGCCCATCACCTGGGCCCAGTACTGCGAGTTCGTCGAAGACGGCGGGTACGACGATGCGTCACAGTGGTCGCCCGAAGGTTGGGCCTGGGTGCAACACGAAGGCCGGCGCACCCCACGCCATGTAGACCAGATGCGCCAGAGCGTGATGCTGCAACGTTTTGGCAAGCTCACGCGCGTGCCGATGAGCCAGCCCGCCATGCACGTGAGCTGGTACGAAGCCGACGCCTGGTGCCGCTGGGCCGGCCGGCGCCTGCCCACCGAGCTGGAGTGGGAGCTGGCCGCGCACACCGGGCTGTCACGCGGGCTGCGTTTTGGCCAGGTGTGGGAGTGGACGGCGGGGAGTTTCCGCCCCTACCCGGGCTTCGCGCCCGGCCCCGACCGCGGCTACTCGCAGCTTGCGTTTGGCACGCACAAGGTCTTGCGCGGCGCATCATTTGCCACACGCGAACGCATGCGCAACCCGAAGTTCAGGCGCTTCTTGCTGCCACATCGAGACGATGTGTTCAGTGGGTTTCGGAGTTGCGCGGTTTAGCGGGCGAGCCGGTATTAGCGGGTGAGGGTTGGAAGCGCAACACCTCAGCACGCCTTGCACGGCGGCGCTGCGTTGCACGCCTTTGTTGGCCAGCGCCAGACAGGTGATGTAGTGACCCCTTCCCAAGAACCGAAATCCAGGTCGGGAACAGGCGTTTCCCCGTGTCGAGCCCGGGACTGGCGCGTTAGGATGTGCCAACAGATCAACGGTTGCGTCTGCGTCGACTTCACTCCCGAATTGCGCCATGCACTCCCTGACGATTCCCACCGAACCCGTTGGCAGCATCCCCCGGCCGCCTGAGCTGATCGAGGCTGCCCGCGCACACGAGCGGGGCGAAATCGACCGCACCGCGCTCGACGCTCTTTACGACGCCGCCATCCGCGACACCCTGCAGCGCTTCGAGGCCACCGGTTCGCCGGTCATCAGTGACGGCGAACAGCGCAAGTACCACAACTTCGCCACCTACTGCGTGCACGGTGCGACCAACCTGGCGCCCGACGGCTTCAAGCTGCAGTTCGTCGACCATTACCGGCAGTGGCCTCGCCTGACTGCCGGCCCCTTCCGCTACCTGCACCGCGGCGAAGACTATCTCGCGCATGCGCTCGGGCACAGCCGCTGCGCCATGAAGCAGGCGGTGATCTCGCCGTCGGCGCTGAGCCTGTTCTACCCGCTGCACGACCTGCCCGACTACCCGCGCGACCAATTCATTGCCGACCTCGTGGACCAATGCGAGTCGGAGATCCGCGCCTGCCTGGCGCTGGGCGCGACGACCGTGCAAGTTGACTTCACCGAGGGCCGCCTGGCGTACAAGCTTGATGCCAGTGGTGCCCTGCTGGAGAGCTTTGTCGAGCTGAACAACATGGCCCTGAGGCGCTTCAGCGACGAGGATCGCCAGCGCATCGGCATCCACACCTGCCCGGGGGGCGACTGCGACTCCACCCACAGTGCCGACGTCGACTACGCCCTGCTGCTGCCGAGCCTGTTCGAACTGCAGGCGGCGAAGTTTTTCATTGCGCTGGCGCGCGAGCCCGACCGCCGTCGCGTGCTGGCCCTCATCGGGCGCCACCTCAAGCCCTGGCAAACCGCCTACATCGGCGTCATCGACCCGCTCGACCCGCATATTGATACCCCTGAAGAGGTGTGCGAACGTGTGCTCGAAGCTGCCGAGTACATCCCGCTGGCGCAGTTGGGCACCACCGACGATTGCGGGTTTGCGCCCTTCAGCGACGACACCTCCACCAGCCGCGACACGGCTTTCGCCAAGATCCAGGCCCGTGTGCTCGGCACCCGTTTGGCCAGCGAACGCCTGGCCGCCCGCGCCGGGCTTTGACGACCGCAGCGCTCTCGGCGATGGACCAGCCCCTGACGCCGACCCAAAGCAGCAACCTCGCGGCGCTGCGCGAGTCGGCGATGCAAACATCGGCCAGCGTGCTACGGCTGCGGCGCCAGTCCGACCAGGCACTGCGCCAGGCCAAGGCCGCGCTGGAGGCTAAGAGCCAAGCCCTCGCCGCCACGGCGTCCATGTTGAGCGCCACGCTGGAGGCTTCGGTGGATGGCATCGTCGTTGTCGACCTGCTCGGGCGGGTGGTGGTCCACAACCAGAATTTCGCACGCATGTGGCAGGTTCCTGCCGACCTGCTGGCCCGTGGTGACGACGCCGAGCTGCTGGCGCGCATGGCGCGCCAAATGCCGGACGAGGCTGAATTCCTGCACCTGGCCCGGGTCTCGCGTGCGCAGCCACGCCAGCATGAGCGACATGTGTTCGACCTGTCCGACGGGCGCTGCCTGGAGCGTATCGAAGCGGCTCAGGTCATCAACGGCGAGTGCGTTGGTGTCGTCATCTGCTGGCGCGACCTCACCGAGCAGCGCCAAGCTGCCGCGGCGCGGGCCGACAAGGAACGCGCCGAGGCAGCCAACCGGGCCAAGGATGAGTTCGTCGCGCACATGAGCCACGAACTGCGCACGCCGCTGAACGCCATCATCGGCTTCTCCGACAACCTGATGCACGACCCCTTGCAGCCCCTGCGCGACGGCCAGTGGCAGCAGGTGCAGCACATCCGAAGAGCCGGCGGCAGCCTGCTGGCCCTGATCAACGACGTGCTCGACGTATCACGCCTGGGAGCCGGGCAGATGACGCTGAGCATCGATGACATCGACCTTGCGCCGCTGCTTCACGACGCCGCCGCCCGCTTGCAGGCGCAGGCGCTGGCCGGCGGTGTGACCGTTGAGCTGCACCTGCCGGCCGAGGGCTGCAGCACGGTGCGGGCTGACCCGCAACGCCTGGGCCAGGTGCTGGCCAATCTGCTGTCCAACGCCGTCAAGTACAACCGCCCCGGCGGCAAGGTCGACGTTCGCGTGAGCCAGGACGGCGCACGTACGCGCATCGACGTCGCCGACACCGGGCTGGGCATGGACGCGGCGCAGGTCGGCGCACTCTTCCAGCCCTTCAACCGCCTGGGGCGCGACCAGTCGGGCGTCGAAGGCACCGGCATCGGTCTCGTCATCGCGCGTGGACTGGCCAGCCTGATGGCGGGCACCCTGACGGCCACCAGCCGGCCCGGCGTTGGCAGCGTCTTCCGGCTCGACCTGCCGGGCGGGGCGCGCACGGCCAGCCCGGCGCCGGTGGCCGCCGGCGTCGCGCGGCCTGACGGGGCGGCGTTGCCGACCGCCGCGCGTGAAGACGTGAGCGGCTGCGTGCTCTACGTCGACGACAACGAGGTCAACCGCCTGCTGCTGGAGGCCATGCTGATGCGCCGCCCGGGCGTGCGGCTTGTGTTGGCCGAAGACGGGGAGAGCGGCCTGCGCGCGGTGCGCAGCGAGCAACCCGATCTCGTGCTGCTGGACATCCGCCTTCCCGGTATGGATGGCTATGCGGTGCTGAAGGCCCTGCGCTGCGACTCGGACCACCGTGAGCTGCCCTGCCTGGCGGTGTCGGCCCACGCCATGCCCGCCGAGATCGCGCGCGCCGCGCTGTCAGGCTTCGACGGCTACCTCACCAAACCGCTGGACCTGAGCTTGCTGCTCGAAGAAATCGACCGCCGGCTGGCGGCTCCACGCCGGCGCACCCGCTGAACGGCGGCCCCGGCGCGCCGCATGCTTTGGGTC
>JBBRFR010000147.1:0-8834 GCA_038241485.1 Burkholderiales bacterium | reverse complement strand
CATTGACGGCGTGGCGGGTGGCGAAGTTGTCGCAGCAGTCGAGCACCACGTCCACACCTGCGACCAGCTCGTCGAGCCGCTCGGCGTTGGCGCGTTCGTTCAGCGCGACCACGTTCACCTCGGGGTTGATCTCGTTGATCGACTGCGCCGCCGAGGCCGCCTTGGGCCGGCCCAGGCGCGACATGTCGTGCACGATCTGGCGCTGCAGGTTGGTGAGGTCGACGTGGTCGTTGTCGACCAGGGTGATGCGGCCCACGCCCGCCGTGCCCAGGTACAGCGCCACCGGAGAGCCCAGGCCGCCCGCGCCGATCACCAGCGCATGCGAGGCCAGCAAGGCCTGCTGGCCTTCGATGCCCAGCTCGTCGAGCAGGATGTGGCGCGAGTAGCGCAGCAGCTGGTTGTCGTCCATGGGGTGAGCATACAAACACAAACGCCCGTGGGTCACACGGGCGTTTGTGCTGAGAGGGTTAGAAACCTCAATCGGTCTTGGCTTCGGCCTTGCGCTCGACCACGGTCTTGGACACCATCACCGGCTTGCCCTTCAGTTGGTTGATCGCCTGCGAAAGCTGGAAGTCTTCTGAGCTGCCGAACTCGGGCAGGGGCTTCAGCGGGGCGCTGGTTTTGGCGGTTTCTTCTTCGAGCTTCTTGCGCGCGTCTTCGCGGGCCTTTTCACGCACGGCGTCTTTCTGCTCGGCGCTCTGGCCACTTTGCAGGTGTTTCTCGAGGTCGGCCTCACGCATGCGCAGGGCGGCAAACACGTTGCCCTCTGCGGTTTCGTCGAGCATCACGTCGGGCACGATGCCCTTGGCCTGGATCGAGCGGCCCTTGGGCGTGTAGTAGCGCGCGGTGGTGATCTTGAGCGCGGTTTCAGCCGACAGGGGGCGCACGGTCTGCACCGAGCCCTTGCCGAAGGTCTGCGCGCCCATGATGGTGGCGCGGTTGTGGTCTTGCAGTGCGCCGGCCACGATTTCGCTGGCCGAGGCCGAGCCCTCGTTGACCAGCACCACCATCGGCACACGCTTCAAAGCTTCAGGTAGGCGGCGCAGCGGGTCGCTGCCGCCACGGCGCAGGTAGTCAGCCGGCCGGGCCTTGAATTCAGACTTCGACTCGGCGATTTGGCCATTGGTGCTGACCACCACCACGTCGGCGGGCAAAAAAGCGGCTGAGATGGCGACCGAGGCCTCCAGCAGGCCACCCGGGTCGTTGCGCAGGTCGAGCACCAGGCCTTTGAGGTTGGGCTCTTGTTTGTAGACCTCTTCGAGCTTGCGGGCGAAGTCTTCGACCGTGCGGTCTTGGAACTGCCGCACGCGCAGCCAGGCGTAGCCGGGTTCGATCACCTTGGCGCTCACGCTTTGCATGCGAATCTCTTCGCGCACGATGGTCACCGGGAAGCTGCGACTCTCGCTCTTGCGGAAGATGGTCAGCGCCACCTTGGTGTTGGGCTCGCCGCGCATGCGCTTGACGGCCTGGTCCATGGTGAGGCCCTTGACGGCGGTGTCATCGATCTTGGTGATGAGGTCGCCGCTCTTCAAGCCAGCGCGGAAAGCGGGCGAGCCTTCGATCGGCGAAACCACCTTCACCAAGCCGTCTTCCATGCCGATCTCGATGCCCACGCCGACAAACTTGCCGGTGGTGCCTTCGCGGAATTCCTTGAAGCTTTTCTTGTCGAAATACTGGGAGTGCGGGTCGAGCCCGGCCACCATGCCGCCAATGGCGTCGGTGATCAGTTTCTTTTCGTCGACCGGTTCCACATAGTCGCTCTTGACCATGCCGAACACGGCGGCGAGTTGTTGCAGTTCTTCGAGCGGGAGCTGGGTGGCCGGGTTGCGGGCAGTGGCCTGCAACTGCATCGTGGTCAGGGCGCCGGCAACGGCACCCAAGGCGACCCAGCCTGCGACTTTGAGTTTGGCACCCATATACAACCTGCTTCCTGCCTGAGACGGAGATGATTTCACGCGATTCCAGTATAAAACTGCGACCCCGCTTGGAGGCGCGCAGAGGGTTTAAGTTTCAGGCCTTTTCGTGACCTTGTAAGGCCCCGTTTACCCTGCGGGCAACCGGGGCGATGTAAAGAAGCTCAAAGAGGGGTTCACCCCTCGGCACTCGCGACCTCAAACCGGCCGCGGCCGGCCCGCTTGGCCCGGTAGAGCGCCACATCGGCACGCTGCATCAGCGCCTGCACGGTTTCTTGCTCGCCCGAGGCCAGGGCCACGCCCACGCTGCCGCCGATGCGCAGCTGCTTGCCGTTGATCTCGAACGGGGCCGCCAGGGTGCTCACGATCTTGCGCGCCACGGTCCGGGCGGCGGGCTCGTCCTTGATGCCGGGCAGCACCACGGCAAATTCGTCGCCGCCCAGGCGAGCCAGGATGTCCGATGGACGCAAGGCCAGTTGCAGCCGCTGCGCCACGGCTTCGAGCAGACGGTCGCCGGCGGCATGACCGTGCTCGTCGTTGACCGGCTTGAAGCCGTCGAGGTCGATGCACAGCAAGGCCAGCCGGTGCCGCTCTTGCCGGGCGCGCGTCAGGGCCTCGCGCATGCGCAGGTCGAAGCCGGCGCGGTTGAGGGTGCCGGTGAGGGGGTCGGTCTGCGAGGCGTCGAGCAGTTTTTGCTGTTGTCGCTTGTGGCTGGTGATGTCTTGTGAGAGGGCCACGAAACCGACCACCTGGGCGTCGGCGCTGCGAAAGGGGATGTAGGTGGTTTCGAAGAACTGCCCGTCTTCGCGCTGCGACTCGAACATGGTGCGCTGGCCCGTCAGCGCCGCTTCGATGTGGCTACGGCGCTGCGCGTACAAGGCGTCGCCCAGCGCCTGATGCACGGTCATGCCCACCAGCTGCGCGTCAGGCCGCCCCACCCAGCGCGCATAGGCGTCGTTGGTGAACAGGTAGCGCTGCTGCTTGTCGATCACCGCCACCAGGGCCGGTAGGGTGGAGGCGACGATGTTGAGGATGGACTCGCTGCGCTGCAACTCGGTGCGTGCTTGCATCTCCCGAGTGATGTCGCGCATCACCACCGAGAAGGTTTCGGCCTGTTGCTCGTCGTTGCGGTGCACGATCAGCATTTCGCTCACCGTGATCTCACGCCCGCCGGCGGCCAGCACCGAGGTTTCGCCCACCCAGATGCCCGTGGCGATCGCGGTGGGCAGGATCTCGTCGCGCACCTGCGTTTCGCGGTGCGCGGGCATAAAGTCGTCGTAGTGCAGCGCGTCGAGCGAATCGTCGGGCCCCATGGCCAGAAGGGCGCGCCCCGCCGGGTTGAGATAGAGCAGCTTGCCGTGGAGATCGACCTGGGCCACCACGTCGGTGGTTTTCTCCAAGATTGCGGTCAGCATGCGTTCGGCTTTTTGTTGCTGGATGCGCTCGGTGATGTCTTCAACCGAACCCACTTGGCCGATCAGTTTGCCTTCCACGTGCAGCGGGGCGGTGCGTATCGACAGCGTGGCTTCGCGCCCGTCAGGCAGGCGAAAATTGAGCACGCTCTTGACGGGGTGGCCCAGCGCGGCTGCGGTTTTCCAGACCTGCAGCGCGCTGGTGTGCTGGCCTTCTTCGAGGATTTCGCTCCAGCCCCAGGCCATGCGCTCGGGCGGCAGGCCCAGCTTCTGGAAGTAGGCGTCGTTGGCGTAGGTGATGGCACCCGTGGTGTCTGTGCGGAACAGCCCGAGAGGAAACGCAGCGCTGAGGGCGGCAACCTCTGCCTGGCTGCGGCGGGTGGCGCGTTGGCTGCGTGCGAGCGAGACCGAAAAGCCCGCGGCCGCAAGTGTGATCAGGCCCAGCACCAGCACGCCCAGGTTGCGCCGCAGGTGAAAGGCGGCCCGGGCTTCGTCGACCTCTTGCGACACCAGAACGGTGACGCGGTAGCGGCCCAGGCGCTCGAAGCTGGCCAGGCGCTGCTGCCCGCCGGTCAAGGCCCCGTCGTGCTGAAACATGCCCTGGGGTGTGCTGGCGGGCTGCATCGGCTGAGGCCGGTTCTTGCTCAGGTTGCGCCCGATCAGGCCTTCGACGAAAGGGGTGCGCATGATCACGACACCGTCGCTGGTGACCAGCGAGATGCTCCCAGCGGGTTTTTCACGCAGGGTTTCGTGCAGGGCGCCCAGGCGGGCCAGGTCGATCCAGGCCACAACGCCGGCCAGCTCGCCCACGGGGCGCTCCAGCTTGCGGGTCACCGGCCATTGCCAGGCCTGGCCGGCTGCGTCGCGTGTCGGCAACCCGGTCGCCACTTCACTGGCAGCCGACGGCCAGCTGACCGCCGCCATGCTGCCCTGCCACGAAGCCGCGCCCGGGAGGCCCAGCGTTTGCCCGGCAACGTTCGCAAAACCGTAGCTCACCAAGCCGTCGGAGCCCTGGTTCAGGCGTGTCATCAACCCGGCGAGGCCGCTGTCTTGCAGGGCGTCGGTTTGTGGGTGGGTTTGCACCCAATGGTCGAGCAGCGCCAGGTCGGTCTCGATGCCGCGCAGCAGGCCGCGGGTGTGCTGCGCCACCACGTTGTTGATCAGGCGCAGCTGCTTCTGAGCGCTTTCGACCATGCGCCGCTCTTGCACCACCGCAAAAATGAGAATCAGCGCCCACAGCACGGCCAGCAGGCCGAACATCGCGATGTGCGGCCCGCGGCCTTGCAGCCGCCGGTGGGCTTGCACGGCCGGGCTGGGCGTTGGGTCGAGGCTCACTTCTGCGCTGGGCGCTTGGTCGGCGGCGGCGCAGGCCGCTTGGGCGGTGCGCTGGGCTCGGGCGGGCGAGCGCCGCCGGCCAGCAGGCCGGGGGTGCCGATGCACTTGAGCGTCTTGGGCGCCATCGCATAGGTGCTGGTGCCGGCCACAGTTTGTTCCAGTGCGGCCGAAATGAGCGCGGACTTGGCGGCCTCGCAGGCCAGGCCCGAGTTGAAGCTCGCGACCAGGTAAGGGTTCATGCCATAGGCCGTCACAACGAAGGCGAAGAGCGATACCACTTTGAAGTCTCCTTGGGCGTGCGTGCCCTGATGTTTGCGCACCTTAGCTGAAGCGCAATCTGTTACAGGCCCGAGTTGACGGGTGGATCGGTGCCAATTGTCGAGACCCGCCACCAGCCTGGTAGCAGCCGGCGCACCTTGGGCGAGGCAAACCGGTCGTCGATCAGGCAGACCACACCCTGGTCGGCCGGCGTGCGGATCACCCGGCCGGCGGCTTGCACCACCTTTTGCAGGCCGGGGTAGAGGTAGGCGTAGTCATAAGCCTGCGCCTCGCCGAACCGCTCGCCCAGGCGCTGCTTCATGTGCTCGTTGACGGGGTTGAACTGCGGCAGGCCCAGGGTGGCGATGAAGGCGCCGATGAGCCGCCGCCCGGGCAGGTCAATGCCCTCGGCAAACGAGCCACCGAGCACGGCAAAGCCGATGCCCTGGCTGTCGGCGCTGAAACGCGCGAGAAACTGCTCGCGGGCGGCTTCGTCCATGCCGCGTGATTGTTCCCACACCGGCACCTGCGGCGCTTGCTCGCGAAACAGCGCCAGCACTTTCTGCAGGTAGTCGAAGCTGCTGAAAAACGCCAGGTAGTTGCCGGGTTGTGCCGCGTACTGCCCGGCCATCAGTTCGGCGATGGGCCCGAGCGAGGCATCACGGTGCTGAAAGCGGGTGGAGATGTGGCCGGCCAGGCGCACGCTCAGCTGCTCGGGCGAGAAGGGCGTGGGCACGTCGACCCAGGCGGTGGTGTCGGGCAGGCCCAGGGTGTCGGCATAAAACTGCCGCGGGCTCAGCGTGGCTGAAAAGAGCGCCACCGAACGTGCCGCCTCCAGGCGTGGTTTGAGAAATGGCGCAGGCACCACATTGCGCAGGCACAGCAGGGCGCTGCGGGGGGCGGCCAGGCTGACGTCGAACAGCGAGTGTTCGTCAAACAGCTCCAGCACGCGGGTGAAGTGCAGCGCGTCGAAGTAGAAGCGCTGCAGCGCCGGGTTCAGCTCGGTGGGGTGTTCGATGAGGTGTTCGGTGATGGCGGCCACGGCCTTTTGCAAAGCGCTGCTGAAAGCCTCGGGCACACCCGCGTGCACCTGGTACGGGAGGGTCTGGGTTTTGTACAAGGCGTTCCAGGCGCGCTGCAGCTTGTCGAGCGGCGACTTGAGGGCGGGTGGCGCGGTCTTGCGCAAGGTCTTGAAATCGGCCTGATCGAGCTCGGCCGAATACATCTTGCGGGCCCGCTCGACCAGGTTGTGCGCTTCGTCGACCAGCACGCTGACGCGCCACTGGTTCACCTGCGTGAGGCTGTGCAGCAAGGCGCTCAGGTCGAAGTAGTAGTTGTAGTCGCCGACGATCACGTCGCACCAGCGCGCGAGTTCCTGGCTCAGGTAGTAGGGGCAGACCTGGTGCGCGAGCGCCACCTCGCGCAGCGCGGTTTTGTCGAGTGTTTTGTGCACCAGCGCCGCGGCGCGTGCGGCGGGCAGCCGGTCGTAGAAGCCGCGCGCCAATGGGCATGAGTCGCCGTGGCAGGCTTTGTCGGGGTGCTCGCAGGCTTTGTCGCGCGCCACCAGCTCCAGCACCCGCAGGTCGATTTGGCCGGCCTGGATGCGCTCGGCCGCGTCGAGCGCCAGTTGGCGCCCCGAGCCCTTGGCGGTGAGGAAGAAAACCTTGTCCAGCGCCTGCGCCGGCGCGGCCTTGAGCAAAGGGAACAGCGTGCCCACGGTCTTGCCGATGCCGGTGGGCGCTTGCGCCATCAGGCAGCGGCCATGGCTCGCCGCCTTGTAGACCGCCTCGGCCAGCTCGCGCTGCCCACTGCGAAACGACTCATGCGGAAAGCGCAGTGCGGTGAGCGCCGCATCACGCCGCGCGCGGTGCGCCAGCTCCTGCTCGGCCCATTGCAGAAAACGCTCGCACTGGGTCTCGAAGTGCTGCTGCAACGCTTGTGCGCTGTGCGTTTCACACAGCACTGTTTCTTGCTGCGTGACGATGTCGAAGTAGACGAGCGCAATCTGCATCTCGCCCAAGCCCAGCTGATGGCACAGCAGCCAGCCATACACCTTGGCCTGCGCCCAGTGCAACGCGCGGTGGTTGTCGGGCAGGCGGGTGAGGTCACCGCGGTGGGTTTTGACTTCTTCGAGCCGGTTTTGGGCGGCGTCGTAACCATCGGCGCGGCCACGCACGTGCAAGGCCTTGTAGTCGCCGGCCAGGCTCAGCTCGCTCTGGTAGCGCTCTGACTTGCGGCGTGCGGCGACCACCGCGTGGCCCATCTGGCCCTCTTGCGCCGAGGGCGCGGGCGTGAAACGCAGATCGAGGTCACCCGCCTTCGCCGTGAACTCGCACAGCGCGCGCACGGCGACCCCATAAGGCGTCGTGCTCAAGGTGCCGGCGTCGCCCCCTGCGCGCGCAGCTTGTCGACGATGGCTTGCGACTTTTCAAGCTCGAGGTACACGCTGGCAAACAAGGTGCCCACATCGCTCAGCTTGGAGCGCGACACCCCCGGCGACGGGTTGGTGATCAGGGCGGCGGTGATGGCGCCAGCGGCTTGCATCAGGTCTTTGTTCATGGGCTGTTCCGGGGAGTGTGGGGCATGGTACTTCGCTGACAGACAATGCGGCGTTGCAAGCCACCCTCGCACCGTGTTGACCTCTGCTTTGCCTTCACTTGCCGCCACCGACCTGGCCTGCCGCCGTGGCGACCGCATTCTCTTCAAGGGCTTGCAGTTCGAGGTGAAGCCCGGGCAGGTGGTGTGGCTGCGCGGCGCCAACGGGCGCGGCAAGACCAGCCTGCTGCGGCTGCTCGCGGGTTTGTCCACGCCCGAAGCCGGGCAAGTGAGCTGGCCTGGCACACCGACACAGCGCGTCTACGTGGCGCACGCCAACGCCTTGAAAGAAGACCTCACGGTGCTGGAGTCGTTGCGCTTTCTGGCGCGCCTGCATGGCCGCGCCGACGGCGAAGCCGCGCTCACCGAAGCGCTGCGCCTGTTCGGCATGGCCAGCCGGCGCGACGCGTTTGTGCGCACGCTGTCGCAAGGGCAGCACCGGCGGGTGGCCTTGTCGCGGCTGGCGCTCGACACTGCAGCCACGCTCTGGATTCTTGACGAGCCGTTTGATGCGCTCGACGCCGAAGGCATTCACACCTTGAACAGCTTGCTGACGCAGCACGCGGCGCTTGGCGGCAGCGTGGTGCTGACCAGCCACCAGGCGCTGACGCTGAGCGAGCCTGTGCCGGTGGTCGTGCAGTTGGACGAGGTGGCCGCATGAGGGCCGAGCGCTCGGCCGCTCCCAGGCCGGCCCGCATTCCCTCGGGGGATCGCCGGCGGTACGCCGCAGGCGAGGGGTCGTCATGAGTGCGTTCACGGCGGTGCTCGCCCGTGACTTGCGCCTGGCCGCGCGCCGCCGCATCGAAGCCTTGTTGCCAATCGCCTTCTTCACCGTGGCGGTGAGCCTGTTCCCGCTCGGCGTGGGCCCCGAAGCGCAGATGCTGCGGCAGATCGCCCCCGGCGTGGTGTGGGTGTGTGCGCTGCTGGCGGCGATGTTGTCGGTGACGCAGCTCTACGCCGCCGACCACGCCGATGGCTCGCTGGAGCAGATGCTGCTGTGCGGTGAGTCGCCGGTGCTGATCGCTGCGGCCAAGGCGCTTGCGCACTGGCTGCTCACCGGCCTGCCGCTCATCTTGGTGGCGCCGCTCTTTGGCCTGTTGTTCGACATGAGCGGTGACGCCATTGCCGCGCTCACCTTCAGCCTGCTGCTGGGCACGCCCATCTTGAGCCTGCTGGGCGGGGTGGGCGCGGCGCTCACGCTCGGGCTGCGCAGTGCGGGGGTGTTGCTCATCTTGCTGATCTTGCCGCTGTGCATTCCGGCGTTGATCTTCGGCACCGGCGCAGTGGGCGCAGTGGAGTCGGGCATTTCAGCTGGTGGACA
>JBBRFR010000146.1:0-8904 GCA_038241485.1 Burkholderiales bacterium | reverse complement strand
TTCAACTCCTACATCGCGCTCGCTTTGTCTGAGCGTTTGGGTGGGGCACAAGGTGTGGCCTGGATGGCGCTGATCGTGGCCCTGTGTGTGCCCATCGCCAACGTGGCCGCGGTGTGGTCGCTGGCCCGCCACGGCGGCCACGCTTATCTGCGTGAGCTGGCGCGCAACCCTTTGATCATCAGCACCCTGGCCGGGCTCGCGGCCAATGCGGCCGGCGTGAGCTTCCCCGAGGCCGTGGCAACCACCTTGCAGCGCATCGGCGTGGCCGCTTTGCCCATCGGGCTGCTGGCGGTGGGCGCGGGGCTCAAGCTCGGTGGGCTGAAGCGCGGGCCTGGCTTGGCGGCGGCCTTGTTGACAATCCGGCATGCGGTGTTGCCCGCGATCGGGCTCGGTCTCGGCCTGGCGCTCGCCTTGCCGAGTGCGCAGCACCAGATGGTGTTGCTGTTTGCGGCCATGCCCACGGCATCCAGCGCTTATGTGCTCGCGGCGCGCATGGGTGGTGATGCGGCTTATGTGGCGGGGCTGGTGACGCTGTCGACCGTGCTCGGCATGGTCAGCATCCCGCTGTGGCTGGGGGTGTTGTCGGTCTTGCCGGTGTGAGTGAGCCCTGGGCCAGCGCCCAGTCGATGTGCTCGCGCACCAGCTCGCTTGCGGCTTCGCGTGCGGTTTGCAAAGCCTGGGTCATCAGCACATCGGGTTGTGCACGCAGGGCATTTCCCAGGCCGACCGCGAGGTTGCGCCGCCAGCGTTCGTAGCCGATGCGACGAATGGGCCCGCCTTCGGTGTGGCGGAGAAAGTCGCTTTCTGACCAGGCCCACAGCGCCAGCAGACTCGCGTGGGTGAGCGGCGCGCGTGGGTCGAAGTCGGGCAGGGTGCTGGTTTTGGCGTACTTGTTCCAGGGGCAGATGAGCTGGCAGTCGTCGCAGCCGTAGATGCGGTTGCCCATCGGCGCGCGCAGTTCCTCAGGAATGGGGCCGTCGTGTTCGATGGTCAGGTAAGAGATGCAGCGCCGCGCGTCCACCCGGTAGGGGCCGATGATGGCCTGCGTGGGGCACACGTCGATGCAGGCGCTGCAACTGCCGCAATGCGAACTCACGGGCTGCGACACCGGCAGCGGCAGGTCGATGTAGATCTCACCCAGGAAAAACATCGACCCCGCTTGGCGGTGCAGCGCTAGCGTGTGCTTGCCACGCCAGCCGATGCCGCTGCGCGAGGCCAGCTCCACCTCAAGCACCGGCGCCGAGTCGGTGAACACACGGTGGCCGAAGGGCCCCACGGCCTCGGCCAGGCGCTCGGCGAGTTTTTGAAGGCGCGAGCGCAGCACCTTGTGATAGTCACGCCCGCGGGCGTAGACCGAGACGCTGGCGTGGGCGGGTTGATTGATGTGTTGCCATTCGACGGCCTGCCATTCGTCGGGTGTGTCTCTGGGCAGGTAGTCCATGCGTGCGGTGATCACGCGCACCGTGCCCGGCACCAGCTCGGCGGGGCGGGCACGTTTGACGCCGTGCCTCGCCATGTAAACCATGTCACCGTGAAAGCCGTTGTTGAGCCACGCCAACAAGCCGGGTTCGGCCGAAGACAAATCGACATCGGCCACACCGATCTGGGAAAATCCGCTCGCCATGGCCCATTCGCGCAGTTGTGACACCAGCGCGATGAGGCTTTCACCATCCAACTTGAGAGCGTCGGTCATTTGTCGATTCTAGGAACTCGCACCGTGCACTGGGCAGACGAAGCCGCTTGTGCCGCCACCGCGCAAACCTTGGCGCTGCGGCCCGCGCTTCGCGAAGCCTTCATCGAGCTGCACGGTACGCTGGGTGCCGGCAAGACCACGTTTGTGCGCCACCTGTTGCAGGCGCTGGGCGTGCAAGGGCGCATCAAGAGCCCGACCTATGCGGTGTTGGAGTCGTATGAGGTGCAGGGCATCTCTTCTCCATTGTTCATCTGGCACTTCGACTTCTACCGCTTCAAAGACCCGCAAGAGTTTGAAGACGCCGGCTTTCGCGATGTGTTTGCGAGCGGGGGCCTGAAGCTCGCCGAGTGGCCCGAGCAGGCAGCGGGTTTGTTGCCAGTGTCTGATTTGCGCATGGAACTCACGCCGCTGGATGGAGACCAACGCCGCGTGATCTTTGAAGCCTGTACCCCACGCGGCCTGGAGCTGCTGCCCGACGCCGGGCCGCCCCAAGTCGGGCGCAGCCCCTCGGGGGCAGGAGCAAAGCGACTGGGGGGCCAGTCATCTTGAAAAGGCGCGATGCCCTGCGGCAGATGGGCAGCGTGGTGCTGTTGCTCGGCAGCACAGAGTTGGCCTTCGGCGCCAGCATCGTGGCCGTGCGCGTGTGGCCGGCCGACGAGTACACCCGGGTGACGCTTGAGTCTGACACCGCGCTCACCGTCAAACACTCCCTGCTCTCGAACCCGGCGCGCCTGGTGATCGACATCGACGGCCTGGAGCTCAGTCCCGAGTTGCGCGAACTGGTCGGCAAGGTCAAACCCGACGACCCCTTCATCGCCGGTGTGCGTGTGGGCCAGAACCTGCCCCGTGTGGTGCGCCTGGTGATCGACCTCAAGCAGGCGACTGCGCCGCAGCTCTTCACCTTGGCGCCGGTGGCCGCTTATCGCCACCGGCTGGTGTTCGACCTGCACCCGACGAAAGAGCGCGATCCGTTGCTGGCGCTGATTCAAGACAAAACCCAGGCCGAGCAGCAAGCCGCCCAGGCGGTGCAAGACGCGCTGGGCGAGTTCATCGGCAAGATGAACAAGCCGATCGGTGCGCCGCCACCAATTTCTACCTCGGTGCCGGCCGCCGCGGCATCGGCCCCACCGATGACGCAAGCGCGCATCGACCGGCTCGTCATCGTGGCCATCGACCCCGGTCATGGCGGCGAAGACCCGGGTGCCATCGGCCCCACCGGCTTGCGTGAAAAAGACGTGGTGCTGTCGGTGGCGCTCAAGCTGCGTGACCGCATCAACGCCGTTCCTGGCATGCGCGCCATGCTCACGCGCGACGCCGACTTCTTTGTGCCGCTGCACGAGCGCGTGCGCAAGGCGCGGCGGGTGCAAGCCGACCTGTTCGTCTCGATCCATGCCGATGCGTTTTTCAAGCCGCATGCGCGCGGAGCCTCGGTGTTTGCCTTGTCGCAAAACGGTGCCAGCAGCAGCGCCGCGCGCTGGATGGCCAACCGCGAAAACGCCGCCGACCTGGTGGGCGGCGTCAACATCAAGGTGAAAGACGCAACCCTGGCCAGAGCCTTGCTCGACATGAGCACCACCGCCCAGATCAAAGACAGCCTCAAGCTGGGCAGTGAAGTGCTGGGGCAAATTCGCAAGGTGGGCTACCTGCACAAGGGCAGTGTCGAGCAGGCGGGTTTTGCGGTGCTGAAGGCACCCGACGTGCCTTCGATCCTGGTCGAAACGGCCTTCATCTCCAACCCCGAAGAAGAGGCCAAGCTGCGCAGCAACGCCTACCGTGAGCAGCTGGTCGACGCGCTGAGCGCGGGCATCAAGCGTTACTTTGCGAAGAACCCGCCGCTGGCGCGGCAGCGGCAACTCTGAGCGCATTTCTGCGCGCCTTCCAGGCGCCAAAGAGCACCAACAGCCCGGGCAGGAAGATCGCCGCCCAGATGATCTTGTCCAGGTGCTGTTTGACCCAGGGAATGTTGCCAAACATGTAGCCCGCCAGCGTGACCCCGCCGACCCACAGCACCGCACCGACGACGTTGAACAGCGTGAAACGGCTGCGCGTCATCTCGGCCACACCGGCGACGAAGGGCACGAAGGTGCGCAGGAAAGGCAGGAATCGCGCCGCAATGATGGTGACGCCGCCGTGCTTTTCGTAAAAGGCATGCGCTTGGTCGAACGCCCGGCGGTTGAAGAAGCGCGAGTTTTCCCACTGGAACACCTTGGGCCCGAAATAGCGCCCGATGCTGTAGTTGCACTGGTCGCCGAGGATGGCCGCCACCGTCAGCAAGGCCACTGCCAAGGGGAAGTTCATCAACCCCGCACCGCACAGCGCGCCCACCACGAACAGCAGCGAGTCGCCGGGCAGAAAGGGCATCACCACCACGCCGGTTTCCACGAAGATGATCAGGAACAGCAGCGCATAAACCCAGGTGCCATAGGTCGCCACGAAGCTGGCCAGGTGCACGTCAACGTGCAAGATGAAATCGAGGAGGAAAGCGATGATGTCCATGCGGCGGCATTATCGCGGCGAGGCTGTGACGCATTCATACAATGCCCCGATGAATGTCGCGCTGCAGCCCACCCAACGTCGCCCCATCCGTGAGCTGCCCGACGAGCTGATCAGCCAGATTGCCGCCGGAGAGGTGGTGGAACGCCCGGCCTCGGTGGTGCGTGAGCTGGTCGACAACGCGCTCGACGCGGGTGCCACCGAGGTGGTGGTCAAGCTGATGGCCGGCGGCGTGCGCAGCATCGTGGTCGAAGACGACGGCGCGGGCATCCCGGCCGATGAGCTGCCCCTGGCCCTGCGCCGCCACGCCACCAGCAAGATCGCGTCGCTGGGCGAGCTGGAAAACGTGGCGACCATGGGCTTTCGTGGCGAGGCCCTCGCGGCCATCGGCTCGGTGGCCGAGCTGAGCATTGCCAGCCGCACCGTGAGCGCGCCGCATGCGCTGCGCCTCGATGCCCGCTCGGGTGAGCTGGTGCCGGCGGCGCGTGGTGTGGGCACGAGTGTCGAGGTGCGTGAACTCTTTTTCAGCACCCCGGCGCGGCGCAAGTTCCTGAAGACCGACGCGACCGAGCTGGCCCATTGCATTGAGGCCGTGCGCCGCCATGCGCTGGCGCGGCCCGATGTGGGCTTTGCCGTCTGGCACGAAGGCAAGCTGGTGCAGCAGTGGCGGCGCTCGGTGTCGGCCCAGCGTGTGCGCGAGGTGCTGGGCGAAGAGTTCATGGCCGAAAGCCGCGAGGTGGCCTTCGAGATCGGCCCGCTGCGCATCAGCGGCCGAGCCGGCACGCCCGCCGCCGCGCGCAGCCGCGCCGACCAACAGTATGTGTATGTGAACGGGCGCTACGTGCGCGACAAGCTGATCGCCCACGGCGTGCGCTCGGCCTATGAAGACGTGTTGCACGGCGGGCGCCAGCCGGCCTATGTGCTGTTCATCAACATCGCGCCCGAGCGGGTCGACGTGAACGTGCACCCGACCAAGATCGAGGTGCGTTTTCGCGATTCACGCGAGGTGCACCAGGGGGTGCGGCGGGCCGTGGAGGCGGGGTTGGCGCCGCCGCAGGCCGCGGGGGCGCCTGTCCCCAGTTCGGTCGTGCCACTGGCCGTGCCCGCGCCATCACCGTTTTATTCACCGAGCTACCGGCCCATCACCACCCAGGCTTCGCTGGGGCTGGAGCAGGTGGCCGTGCTCTACGCGCAAGAAGCGCCTGCGGCTTGGGTGGCATCCGCTGCGCCTTCGGTCGCGTTGCCCGCCGGCGACTGGCCCTTGGGCAAGGCGATCGCGCAGGTGGGTGGCGTGTTCGTGCTGGCCGAAAACGCGCAGGGGCTGGTGATCGTCGACATGCACGCGGCGCACGAGCGCATCGTCTACGAGCGCTTGAAAGCCAGCCTGGGCGCGGCGGCCATCGAAGCGCAACCCCTGCTGATCCCGGCCACCTTTGCCGCGACGGCGCAAGAGATCGCTACCGCCCAATCGCAAGCCGACAACCTGCTGACGCTGGGCCTCGACGTGTCAGTGCTGTCGGCGAGCACGCTGGCGGTGCGCTCGCGGCCGGCCGCGCTGTCGGGTGGCGACGTGGTGGAGCTGGCGCGCAGCGTGCTGGCCGAGCTGGCGCAGTACGACGCCAGCAGCGTGATCCAGCGCGCCCAGCACGAAATTCTCTCGACCATGGCCTGCCACGGCGCAGTGCGGGCCAACCGCCAACTCACCCTGGATGAAATGAACGCGCTGCTGCGCGACATGGAGCGAACCGAGCGCGCCGACCAGTGCAACCACGGCCGGCCGACCTGGCGGCAGATCACGATGAAAGAGCTCGACGCCTTGTTCTGGCGCGGGAGGTGATGAGCCCCCCAGTCGCTTCGCTCCTGCCCCCAAGGGGCGCCGCCTGGCGGCCCGGCAAAGCCGGTTCCGCGGGCGTTGCTTGATCAAAACGGCAACTCATGGACCACACCTTTCTCTCGGCCTTCATTTTGTTGCTGCTGGTGCTCGACCCGTTGGGCAGCCTGCCGGTCTTCATCCCGGTGATGCGCCAGGTGGCGCCACAGCGCAGGCGCTGGGTGGCGGTGCGCGAAGTGGGCATCGCGTTCGGCGTGCTCTTTGCCTTCATGTTCCTGGGCGAAGGTTTTCTGCGCGTGATGCACTTGTCAGAGCGTTCGCTCGAAGTGGCCGGTGGTGTGATCTTGCTGATGGTGGCCATCCGCATGATCTTCAGCCACGAAGGCGGGGTGTACGGCACGCCTGAAGGCAAAGAGCCGCTGATCTTCCCGCTGGCCGTGCCGCTGCTGGCCGGGCCTTCGGCGATGGCGACGGTGCTGCTGCTGGCGTCTCGCCAGCCCGAACGCATGTTGATCTGGGTGGGTGCGCTGGCGAGCGCGATGGCGGTGTCGCTGCTGGTGCTGCTGCTTTGCGATCGCATCCGCCGTTGGGTTGGGGACTCGGTGGTTGCGGCGGTGGAGAAACTGATGGGACTGGTGCTGACCGCGATTGCGGTCGAGATGATCCTGGCCGGGTTGAAGCGCTACTTCCTTGGCTAACTTCTGATTCGCAGGCACAAAGAAAAACGGCCAGTCTTTCGACTGGCCGTTTCGCTTGACGCTCGACTGATCAGGAGATCAGAAGTTGTGGCGCACGCCCAGGGCCAACGAGCTGAAGTCGGCGCCAGCAGTGCCGGACTGGTAGGCCGAAGCGGCCTTGTTGTCGACCTTGGTGTAGTAGGTATACGCCTTGGTGCGCTTGCTCAGGTT
The DNA here is from genome assembly GCA_038241485.1 of Burkholderiales bacterium. GTDB lineage: Bacteria > Pseudomonadota > Gammaproteobacteria > Burkholderiales > Burkholderiaceae_C > Rhizobacter. The sequence goes on along the minus strand of JBBRFR010000146.1, from coordinate 1,979 downwards.
GTAGTTGTAGCCCAGGGTGAACTGCTTGGCGTCGGTGTCAGCAACACCGTCGATCTTGCCGGCCAGGCCGACGTTGGCGTGAAACTCCGAAGCGCCCAGAGCGTACATGGCCGCCAGGCGGACGATGGTGGCCTTGCCGCCGTCGACGTAGGTGTCCTTGAAGGCGGTGCGCTGGACGTAGCCGCCGATCGTGAAGTCGCCGATGGCGTACTGACCACGCACTGCAAACTGCTTGTTCTCGCCTAGCTTGGTGAAGCCAGCGCCGACAGCAAGGTTGCCAATGCCGTAGTTGAAGGCCAGATCAGTGGAATTGTTGCCGCTGGTTGTGCTTTCACGCAGCGAGTACTGCAGCTCAACCGTGGCGCCAGCCAGCGACGGGGTGGTGTAGGAGATCTTGTTGTTGGTGACCCAGTTTTGGAAACCCAGGGAGTACAGCGCGTCGGCGGAGGTGCCGGTGTCGTGGTTGTGGTAGCTGACGTAGTCGGCGGTGGCGAAATAGGCACCGCTGATCATGCGGCCCAGGCGCAGGTCGCCGAGGTTGCTCGACAGGCCAACCCAGCTGTCGCCGGACCAGAAGGCGCCGTTCGTGGTGCCGGTGTCAGCATTGAAACGGTGCTCGATCAGGAAGTTGGCCTTCAGACCGCCACCCAGATCTTCCGTGCCCTTGAAACCCAGGCGCGAAGCGTTGTCGTTCAGCACGGTGTTGGTTTCGTCACCCACCTTTTGGCGTTCGACAGTTTCGTTCAGGCGACCATAGACGGTGACCGAGCTTTGGGCGAGAGCCGAGCCAGCGGCCACGGTGGACAGGGCGGCGATGAGGAGAGAGCGCTTCATGAGCATTCCTTATTTACGATGTGCGGAGTGAATACCGCGGGGGTGTCACAAATGTTGTGTGCGTGCTGCCTGCACAACTGACTCGCGAGTTTAGGCTCGTCGTTCATGGAAAACCCCTGGCTCGTTGCGCTTGTGCAACAGGGAATTTTGTGAACCGAAATTGCTAACACAAGCTCAACGGCCGCGTTGATGCGCCGGGCTTTCCAGACGTTTTGCCAACAAAGACAATAGCAAGGTCAGGGCCAGGTACACCACCGAGATGGCCAGGTAGGGCTCCCAGTAGCGCGAGTAGGCGCCGGCCACGGTGCGGGCGGCCAGGGCCAACTCGGCCAGGCCGATCGCCGAGACCAGGGATGAGTCTTTGATCAGCGTCACCCCTTCGTTCACCAGCGCTGGCAGCATGCGCCGAAACGCCTGCGGCAGCACGATGAAGCGCATCGCTTGCGGGTGGGTGAAGCCCAGGCTGTAGCTGGCCTGGGTCTGGCCGATGTGGATGCTCTGGATGCCGGCCCTGAAAATCTCGGAGATGTAGGCCCCGGCGTTCAGGCTCAGCGCCAAGGCACCCGAGAAAAAAGCGCCATGCGATTGCCTGAACTCGCGCGCTGCTTCGCCCGCTAGAAGCAAGCCGCTGTCGGGGTGAACCAAGGCCGGCGTCAGCGCAAAGTGCACCAGCAGGATCTGCACGAAGAGGGGCGTGCCGCGAAAGAAGGTCACATAGGCCAGCGTGACCACGCGCAGCGCTTTCAAGCCCCAGGCCAGCGGGGCCGACCGCGGCTGGGGCGCGTCGCGTGAGCTGCTGATGAGCCCCAGCAACACCCCAAGCACCAGGCCAGAGCCGATGGAGACGATGGTCAGCGCTACGGTCATCTGCAGACCGGCTAGGAACAAGGGCCCGTAGCCGGCCAGGATCTCCCAGCGCAGATCCATCGCCTCTTGCCTCGGTTACTTCGAGGCGGCGGAAGCGGGCGCGCCGGCCGCTGCAGGTGCTGCGCCGAAATACTTGCTGTAGATCTGGTCGTAGGTGCCGTCGGCCTTGATGTCGGCCAGGCCCTTGTTGAGCTTGCCCAGCAGGTCGGCGTTGCCCTTCTTGACCACCAGGCCGTATTGTTCGGGCGCGAAGGCCTTGTCGGCCACCGTCTTGAACT
>JBBRFR010000145.1:0-8950 GCA_038241485.1 Burkholderiales bacterium | reverse complement strand
TGGCGCACCTGAGCGCCTGAGCGGCTCAGCGGCTCAGCGGCTCAGCGGCTCAGCGGCTCAGCGGCTCAGCGGCTCAGCGGCTCAGCGGCTGAGGCCCACCTTCGGCCCGACCGGGTGGTGAGAACTGCAGGCGAATAGCCGCTCAATTCGGGGTTTCGATTCCCGGCCCGACTTTCACAATGACCCGAGCCACGGCCACCAGGCCTCATGGCCTGTCAACGCGAGTCAGGATCGAACGTGCCGCCACCAGAGAAAATCCGCCTAGGCGACCTGCTCGTTCGCCAGGAGTTGATCACCGCTGAGCAACTGACCGCCACGCTGGAACAACAGCGCGCCAGTGGCCGCAAGCTCGGGCGCATCTTGGTCGACAGCGGCATCGTCACCGAAGAGCAGATCTCGGGCGCGCTGGCCCGCCAGCTCAAGATCCCCTACATCAACCTCAAGCAGCAAAGCCCCAACCCGGCCACCATCAACTTGCTGTCTGAAGCGCAGGCCCGACGCTTCCGTGCCTTGGTGCTCGAAGACAGCAACGGCTCGCTGCGCGTGGGCATGGCCGACCCGAGTGACCTCTTTGCCTACGACGAACTCACCCGCATCCTGAAGCGTGATATCGAGCTGGCCGCCGTCACCGAAACGCAGCTGCTCTCGACCATCGACCGGGTGTACCGCCGCACCGGCGAGATCACCGCGCTGTCGCAAGAACTCACCGCCGAGCTGGCCCAGACCGAAGCCGATTTCGGCGCCTTGCTGGGCACCGACGCCGCGGTGAAAGACGCACCCGTCGTCAAGCTCTTGCAAACCCTCTTCGAAGACGCCGCCCAGGTGCGCGCCTCAGACATCCACATCGAGCCGCAGCAGCACAAGCTGCATGTGCGCTTTCGCATCGACGGCATGCTGCACCTGCAGACCGAGGCCGACCTGAAGATCGCACCCGCCCTGGTGCTGCGCTTGAAGCTGATGTCGGGCCTCGACATCTCCGAGAAGCGCCTGCCGCAAGACGGCCGCTTTCACGTCGACATTCGCGGCAACCCGCTCGACGTGCGTATCTCGTCCATGCCAACGCAATACGGCGAGTCGGTGGTGATGCGTCTGCTCAACCAGAGCGGCGGCCTCCTGAGCCTGGAGCGCCTGGGCATGGGCCCGCGCATGCTGGCCAAGGTGCGCAGTGCGCTCAACCGCACCAGCGGCATGATCCTCGTGACCGGCCCGACCGGCAGCGGCAAGACCACCGCGCTGTATGCGTCGCTGGCCGAGATCAACTCGCCCGACCGCAAGATCATCACCGTGGAAGACCCGGTCGAGTACCGCTTGCCTGGTATCAACCAGGTGCAGGTGCACGACAAGATCGAACTCACCTTCGAGCGCGTGCTGCGCGCTGCGCTGCGCCAAGACCCCGACGTGATCCTGGTCGGCGAAATGCGCGACAAGACCACCGCCGAGATCGGCCTGCGCGCCGCCATGACCGGCCACATGGTGCTCTCCACCCTGCACACCAACGACGCCGCCACCACGCCGGTGCGATTGCTCGACATGGGTGTGCCGCCCTACATGGTGGCGATGTCGCTCAACCTCGTGATCGCCCAGCGCCTGGTGCGCCTGGTGTGCGAAAACTGCGTGGCGCCACACACCGTCACCACCCAAGAAACCGCCTGGCTTGACCACTACGCCGCTGACGACGCAACCGAAGGAAAGTACCTGCGTGGCATGGGCTGCTCGCGCTGCAACGGCACCGGCTTCATCGGCCGCACCGCTGTCTACGAGATGCTGGAGATGACACCTGAGCTGGTGCAAGCCGCCAACCACGGCTCGCCGGTCGAGTTCGTCAGGATCGCACGCGCGCAGATTGGCAAAGACACGCTGCTGCGCAACGCGCTGGCGCTCGCCAAGAGCGGCCGCTCGACCCTGTCTGAAACCATGGCGCTGGCCGCCCACAGCGACGGCTAGAGTTCATGTCGGCCCCCACGTCGCTTCACTCCTGCCCCCCGAAGGGGCGATCAGCCGCCTTGAGGCGGCTCGGCGCCGGCTGATATGCCGCAGTTCACCTACACCGCGCGTGACGGCAGCGGCGGCCTCCTCAAAGGGGTGGCCGAAGGCGCCTCGGCCGCCGCCATTGCCGGCGACCTGATGAACGCTGGCCACACGCCGCTCGACATCAACGAGGCCACGGCTGTCGCGGCGTCGATCGCCACACGCCAGCTCGGCTTCGGCAAAAAAGAGAAGGTCAAGCACGACGACCTCTTGATGTTCAGCCGCCAGATTTACACCTTGCTCAAAGCAGGCATCCCGCTCACGCGGGCCTTGGCCGGTTTGCAGGAATCGGCCGCACCCGCCATGGGCGAGGTGATCCGCAACACGCGTGAGAGCCTGGAGAGCGGCAACGAGATGTCGACCTCGCTCGCGCGGCAGACCGGCGTGTTCTCGGGCTTTTACGTGGCCATGGTGCGCGTGGGCGAAATGACGGGCCGGCTCGACGAGGTGTTTTTGCGCCTCTTCCACCACCTCGAGTTCGAAAAGCTCATGCGCGACCAGGTGAAGTCGGCCCTGCGTTACCCGAGCTTCGTGGTGGCGGTGATGGGCGTGGCGATCATGGTGGTCAACATCTTTGTGATCCCGGCCTTCCAGAAGGTGTTTGACGGCTTTGGCGCCGAGCTGCCCTTCATGACGCAGATCTTGGTGGGCTTCTCCAAGTTCACGCTCGTGGCTTGGCCTTACTTGCTGGTGGGTGCAGTGGGGGGCTTCTTCGCCTTCAAACGCTGGACGAGCACCGAAAACGGCCGCTACGTGTGGGACCGCAGCAAGCTCAAGTTCCCGATCGCCGGCAAGATCATCCGCAAGGCTACCTTGGCGCGCTTTTCGCGCAGCTTTGCACTTGCGCTCAAGAGCGGCGTGCCGGTGGTGCAAGCCATGATGGTGGTGGCCAACACGGTGGAGAACGCCTTCTTCGCCCGCGCCATCGAGAAGATGCGCGACGGCGTGGAGCGTGGTGACAGCGTGATGCGCACGGCCGCAGCGAGCGCCATCTTCACCCCGGTGGTGCTGCAGATGATCGCCGTGGGCGAAGAGTCGGGCACGCTCGATGAAATGCTCGGCGAGGTGGCCGACTTTTATCAGCAGGACGTGGAGTACGAGCTCAAGTCGCTGTCGGCGCAGATCGAGCCCATCTTGATCATCTTCCTGGGTGTGCTGGTGCTGATCCTCGCCTTGGGTGTGTTCCTCCCCATCTGGGACTTGGGCAAAGCAGCCGTGAAGTAGTGCCTGCGCGTGCATGACAGCGGGGCAAAACCCCTGCTTATCGAAGCACCGCGCCCCTCTCCCTCTCCCTAGCATCACCCCAAACCCCAAGCTCCCGATTCCGGGTGGCTTGCTGTTGGTTCAAGTGTTCATGTTCAATCGACGAGAGCAACCCGGCTGGCTGGCGATCGTGCCGCGCAAACAGTGCGTGGAGTTCGCCCACGTCGTGCGCGGCGGCGAGCGCCCCGTGCTGACGCTGCTCGAGTCGACCGCCCGCGCCGGCAACAGCGACACCGAGGCGCTGCTGCGCGCCCGCAAGGCGCTCAAGCTGCAAAACTACCGCTGCACCACCTGGGTCGAGCCCGGCTGCTACCAGATGATGCAGGTCGCCAAGCCCAAGGTGCCCGACGCCGAGCTGCGCGCCGCCCTGCGCTGGAGCGTCAAAGACTCGCTCGACTTTCCGGTCGAGCAAGCCATGATCGACGTGCTGCCCATTCCGACCGACGGCATGCCGCCCGGCCGCGATGCGATGGCCCTGGTGATCGCCGCCAAACGCCAGCCGCTGGCCGACCGAGTGCAGGCCTTCCAGCACGCCAACATGTCGCTGCAGGTGATCGACGTGCTGGAAACCGCGCAACGCAACATCGCCGCGCTGTTTGAAACCAAGGATCGCGGCCTGGCCATGCTCGCCTTTCACGAACACGGCGGGCTGCTCACCTTTACGCGCAACGGCGAACTCTACGGCCTGCGGCACATCGAAGCCGACCTCGCCACGCTCGCCAACCCCGAGCAGCGCGAAAGCGCCTTCGAGCGCATCGGCCTGGAGCTGCAACGCTCGCTCGACGGCTTCGACCGTCAGTTCAGCCAGGTGCCCTTGCAACGTGTGCTGGTCGCCGGCCACCCCGCCAGCGAAGCGCTGTGCAACTACCTCAAAGACAACATCTACCTGCCAGTGGAAATAGCCGACCTCGCCACCGTGATCGAGGCCGGCCCCTACAGCCCGCTGAGCGAGGTGCACGAACAATCGGCCTGGTACGTGCCGATCGGCATGGCCTTGCGTGTTGAGGACCCGCCCAAGGCTGCGGCATGACGCAAAACATCAACCTCTACGACGCCGCGCTGCGCACACGCCGCGACTGGGCGACCGCCGCGACCGCCGCCACCGCCGTGGGCGTGTGCGCACTGGCGGTGACGCTCGCCACCACCTGGGCACGTCATGACCTGACCCAATTGCGTGGCTCCGCCGCGCAGACCACCGAAGCGCTGCAAACCGCGCAGACCGAACTGACCGACATCACCCAACGCACGGCCGAACTCAAGCCCGACGCGCGGCTGCAAGCCGACGTGCAACTCGCACAAACCACCCTCACCCAGCGCCACGCCGCACTCGACCTGCTGCGCGGCGGGGGCCTGGGCGTTGAAGCCGGCCACGCTGCGGCGATAAGCGCGTTTGCGCGCCAGTCGATCAGCGGCCTGTGGCTGACCGGCCTGGTGCTCGACAACCAGCAAGTGGCCCTGCGTGGCCGCGCGCTCAACCCCGACCTCATCCCCACCTACGTGAGCCGCCTGAACAAAGAGCCCGCGCTGCAAGGCCGCTCGTTCCGCGCGCTCGACATCGAGCGCCCGGTGTATGCCGCCGATGCCGCAGCGTCGATGCCGGCTCGCCCGGCTGCCTTCGTGGAGTTTTCGCTGCTCAGCGCACAAGGCGCTGAAGCGCCGGCCAAGACGGTTCCCAAGGAGACCACGCCATGAAGCGGGACGAACGCCTGGCCGCTCCCCAACCGGCCCGCCCCGCGCGGGGGGGGCGATCGCGGTACGCCACGATCGAGGGGCTGTCATGAAGGCCCGGTGGAAGCTGCTCAGCGCCCGCTTCATGGCCATGCCGCAGCGTGAGCGCTATCTGCTGCCGGGTGCACTGTGCTTCGCCATCCTGATGCTCGGACACCTGTTGCTGATCGAGCCGGCGCGCAAGCAGCATCGGCTGCTGCAAACGCAGTACAGCCAAGAGAGCAACGAGCTGATCGTCGCGCAAACCCAGCTCAAGGCGCTGAACGCCAAGCTCGCCAACCCCGACGCCGAGCTGCACGCCCAGATGGCCGAGCTGCGCACCCAGACCCGCGCCGCTGATGACCAGTTCAAACAACTGCAAAGCTCGCTGGTGCCAGCACATGAGATGAGCCAGTGGCTGGCCGGCCTGCTGCAAGCGCAGCGAGGCCTGCAGCTCACCGGGCTGCGCACGCTGCCGGTGGCATCGGTCGCCGACTTGGTGGCCGCCAAGGCTGCACCGGCGGCATCGGCCGCATCCAGCGCTGCCGACAGCAACAGCCCGCCCGGCAACAGCACCCGCGACACCTGGCTCTACCGCCACGGTGTGGAGGTGACGCTGCGCGGCAGCTACGCCGACCTTCACGCCTACCTGAAAACACTGGAGCAGCTGCCCCGCCGCGTGTACTGGGGCGAGCTGAAGCTCAACGCACAAGACAGCCCGGCCGTGGTGATGACGCTGACCGTCTACACCATCAGCCTGGAGAAAACATGGTGGGTCATATGAGCGCCCCTGAGCTCGGCAAGCCGAACTCGCCCCCGAGGGGTCAAAGAACCTCGGGAGCGGCCCTTCGTTTCCTTGAGAGCCGGCTTTTCTGGATCACTCTGCTGGGCTCGCTGGCTGCCAGCGCGCACGTGCTGGCCGAAGACAACCTGCCCGACCCCACCCGCCCGCCCGCCGGCCTGCAAACGGCAGGGGCCGCATCGGCACCCGCCGTGGCCGACACGCTCGTGCTGCAGTCGGTGCTGATGAACGCTGGCCGCGCGCCGGCGGCTGTGATCAGCGGCCAGCTCGTGATGCTCGGCGGCTTGGTGGGCGAACAACGCCTGGCCACTGTCACCGAGCGCAGCGTGCAACTCAAAGGGCCGCAAGGCACCACCACGCTCAGGCTGACGCCCGACGTCAACAAGCAGGTGCGAGCCGCTCGCATGGAGCCAACCAAATGAACCACAAGACCCTGTACGCCCTCGCCGCGCTGGCCCTGGCCGGCTGCGCCTCAACCCAGCTGCCACCGCAAGCCACACTCGACCGCATCAAGGAAGAAATGGCCCGCGCATCGGCACGCGAAGCGAGCAAACCCACCGCCCCGCCCGACGCCGTGAACCGCGCGCTGCTGCCGCCACTGCAAGCCGAGCCCGTGCGTTTGCCCGCACCCAGCGAGCCGCGCTTCGACCTGGCCGTCTCCAACGCACCGGCGCAGCAAGTGTTCTTGCAAATCGTCACCGGCACGCGCTACAGCATGCTGGTGGCACCCGAGGTGAGCGGCGTGGTCGCGCTCAACCTCAAAAACGTCACCGTGCGCGAAGCGCTCGACGCACTGCGCGACCTCTACGGCTACGAGTACACGCTGCAGGGCTCGCGCATTCACATCCAGCCCAACGCACTGCAAACACGCATCTTCCAGGTCAACTACCTGGCCGCCAAACGCAGCGGCACCAGCGACACGCGCGTGATCTCGGGCTCGATCTCGTCGGCCAGCAGCGGCGGCAGCGCCTCGCCCACGGGCTCGAGCACACCGTCGTCGTCTGGCGGCAGCGGCAGCGGCAGCGGCAGCACACAGGTGGCCGCGCAGAGCACCCACATCTCGACCGGCTCCGACCACGACTTCTGGGGTGAGCTGCGCGAGACGCTGACCGCCATCGTCGGCACCGAAGGCAACCGCAAGATCATCGTCAACCCACTGTCGGGTGTGGTCGCGGTGCGCGGCTTTCCGCAAGACATCCGCAACACCGAAAACTACCTGCGCATGACGCAGCTGATCGTGGAGCGCCAGGTGATGATCGAAGCCAAGATCATCGAAGTGCAGTTGAGCGACAGCTCGATGAGTGGCGTGAACTGGTCGGCCTTTCGCAATGCCAACAGCCACGTGTCGGCCGGGCCCATCGCCCCAGGCACCTCGCTGCAAAACAGCAATGCCATCACCGGCGCCAACCCCTTGGCGGCCATCGGTCTGGCCGCCCTGCCGGGCTCGAGCCTGATCACCGACGCCACCAACATCGGCAGCCTGTTCGGCCTGGCTTTCCAGAGCCCCAACTTCGCCGCCATGCTGCAGTTCCTGGAGACGCAGGGCAATGTGCAAGTGCTCTCGAGCCCGCGCATCGCCAGCATCAACAACCAGAAGGCGGTGCTCAAGGTCGGCACCGACGAATTCTTCGTCACCAGCATCAGCACCACCGCCACCACCTCGGGCACCAGCACCGTGGTCACCCCGACGATCGGCGTGCAGCCCTTCTTCTCAGGCATTGCACTCGACGTGACGCCACAGATCGACGAAAACGACCAGATCATCTTGCACCTGCACCCCTCGGTGAGCGTGGTGGCCGAGAAGACCAAGAACGTCAACCTGGGTTCGCTGGGTGTCTTTCAGCTGCCCCTTGCGGCCAGCACGGTGAGCGAGAGCGACTCGGTGGTGCGGGTGCAAGACGGCCACATCGTTGCCATCGGCGGGCTGATGAAACAACAGCAGTCCACCTCGGCTTCGGGCCTGCCCGGTTCGACCGACTACGCCTTGGGCGGGTTGGTCGGCACCCGCAGCCGCAGCGGCGTGAAAAGTGAGCTCGTGATTCTGCTCAAGCCGACCATCATCCGCAACGAGCGCAGCTGGCAGGCCGACGCGGCCGACACGCAAGAGCGGCTGAGCAAGTTCAAGTAAAACGACCATGTACCTCGCTCACTTCGGCCTGACTGAGTTGCCCTTCGGCCTGACGCCCGACACGGCGTTTGCCTTTGCCACGCGCGCTCACCAAGAAGCACTGAACACGTTGCTGATGGCAGCGAGCAGTGGCGAGGGTTTCATCAAGATCACCGGCGAAGTGGGCACCGGCAAAACGCTGCTGTGTCGCCGTTTCCTCGCCACGCAGGGCGACGACTGTGTTACCTGCTACCTGCCCAACCCGTTGCTCACGCCGACCACGCTGCTGCTGGCCCTGGCCGACGAGCTCGAGCTGAAGCCGGGCGCTGGCGCCACCGAGTACCAGTTGCTCAAGTCGATCAACGAAGAGCTGCTGGCGCTGGCCGCCGAAGGCAGGCGCGTGGTGGTGTGCGTGGACGAAGCCCAAGCCTTGCCACTCAAGAGCCTGGAGACCCTGCGCCTGCTGTCCAACCTGGAAACCGAGAAGCGCAAGCTGCTGCAAGTGGTGCTGCTCGGCCAGCCCGAGCTTGATGCGCGGCTGGCTCTGTCATGCATGCGCCAGCTGCGCCAGCGCATCGCCTTTCACTACCGACTCTCGGGCATGGACCGCCAGGAGTTGCGCCAGTACCTGCACCACCGCATGCGCGTGGCGGGCTACGACAGCACCGAGGTGTTCACCGCGCCGGCCATCGCCGCGCTGCAACGCGCCAGCGGCGGCACACCGCGGCTGGTCAACATCCTCGCACACAAGGCCTTGCTGACGGTGTTTGGCGCTGGTGGTTGCGTGGTCGAAGACCAGCACGTGCGAGCCGCCGCACGCGACACCGACAGCTCACTCTCCTGCGGCCCACGCTGGCTGAACTGGCTCGCCTGGAGCGCCCGATGAGCCTCATCAACCAAGTGCTGCGCGACCTCGACAAACGCCGGGCCGCGACCGCGGCAGCACCGGCCGCCGTCAAAACATCCTTCCCCTCTGTGACTCCGAACGCTTTGCAACGAGCGCGCCGCTGGGGCTTGGGGCTGGCCCTTACCGCCACGGCCGT